>CAZQEF010000009.1:0-12739 GCA_964592325.1 uncultured Treponema sp.
ATATCCTACGGTTCCGGACAAAAGAAAATAGTGTTGATTGATTGCGGAACCCGGCACTCGCTCATTCGACAGCTTGTGAACCCGGACATGACCATACAGAGAGTCCCCGGCACCTATGATTTTACACGTGAAGAATTTGACGGCCTCTTTATTGCGGGAGGCCCCGGAGATCCAACTTCCTGTGAAAAAACCATATCCTTTGTCCGGAAAGCACTTGAAAAGAACAAGCCGGTTTTTGCCACCGGACACGGAGCCGTCATTCTGGCGCTTGCCGGGGGAGCGACCCCGTTCAGGATGGCACAGGGACACCGGAGTACCAGTATTCCTTGCGTGAATCTCGAGAACGGGCGATGCTATTCCACCGCCCAGAATCACGGATACGGAATTCGCGATGATTCTCTGGCATCCGGATGGTACCCGACATTCCTGAACAATACCGATGGAACACTGGAGGGGTTTGCTGCGAAAAAGGGCCTTATAAGCGGTGTCTTTTTCAATCCGGAAGGATCCCCCGGTCCCGATGACAGCTCATGGCTCTATTCACATTTTTTGGATATGGTCCGTAACGGGGGTATCGCCGAATGAAAAAATACCGTATCTCAACACCCGGATCCGTACTCTTTCTCGGTTCAGGCGGACAAAAGATAGGTCACTCGGGAGAATTTGATTATGCCGGATACCAGGCCATCCGTGCATTGAGTGAACGAAACATCCGGACCATACTCATTAATCCGAATATGACCGCGGTCCAGACATCAGAAGGTATTGCCGACGCAACCTATTTTTTACCGGTAACACCCGAATTTGTAACAGCCGTGATAGAAAAGGAAAAACCGGACTCACTGATCATCAATTTTGGCGGCAAGACCGCGTTTTTCTGTGCACGGGAACTGGAACAATCCGGGATCCTGGAAAAATACAATATCCAGATACTGGGAAGTTCAATCGACACGATCAATACGACTTTACAGCGTGATTTGCTCATTTCACTGATGCAGACTTCCGGCATACCGGTTCCGGATTCAACAACAGTACAGAACGCAAAACAGGCAACCGGTGTCACCGCCAGAACGGGGTACCCCGTAATGCTGCGGACCGATTCCACTCTCAATGATAATGCCGCGGCTGTCTGTACAACGGAGGCCGGGCTTCTTGATTTTTTCTCGGCGACAAACACTCATGAAGACCGCACGACTATTGAAGAATGGCTTGGAGGATGGAAAGAAATCGAGCTTGAAATTCTTCGCGATGCCATGGACAACTGCATGGTTGTATGTGCCATGGAGAATCTTGATCCTGTCGGTATTCATACCGGCGATTCAGCCATAGTTATCCCTGCGCAAACCCTTACCGATGACGAGTTCCAGCAAATCAGAAAAACAGCATTCGCAGCAGCGCGCGCCCTCGGTATAACAGGTGAAGCCAACATACGCTTTGCGAAGGATCCACAATCACCGGCATTCAAGCTGATTGAAATTAATGCCTGTATATCAAGAAGCACGGCGCTTGCTGCCCGGGCTACCGGATATCAGCTTGGACGAGTTTGCGCGCAGGTTGCACTTGGCTTTTCCCTTTCAGAAATTGAGAACACCGGAACCGGCAGGCTTTGCAATGAACCGTGCTTTGATTATCTGATGGTCAAGGTCCCCCGATGGGATCCCTGGAAATACAGTCCCGCGGACCGGACGCTCGGGGCAACCATGAAGTCCGTTGGACAGGCGCTGGCTGCGGGAAGAACCTTTGCCGAAGCTCTGCAGAAAGCAGTACGGATGGCTGATCCGTCCGTTCCGGGAATTGCAGCCTTTCCGTTTCACTGCAAGGATATAAAAGAAGCGCTGCGTACTCCCGATCACCAGCGGCTGTTAGCCATATATGCCGCGCTTTGCGCGGACTGGTCAATCGACCGTATTTACAAATATACACGGATGGACCGCCTGTACATTCGTGCGTTACGTGATATCCGTGACATAGAAATGGCGTTACGGAACAGTACCACCATTCCCGAAACTCTTATGCGCGCCGCAAAACAGGCCGGATTTTCTGACCGCCAGATCGGATTATGTACCGGAAAACGGGAATCGCAGATCAGAACATTGCGAAAAGAACTGTTCATACGTCCCGTTCGTAAACGTATTGATCCCGGCGCCGGACTGGAGGATTCCCGGAGCAACATATTCTACCTGACGTACAACGGCGCAACGGACGAAGCCCTTCCCATGGACAAGGCAATCCTTTTACCGGGATCCGGACCCTATCATATCGGTTCAAACATTGAATATGACTGGTGTACCGTGCGGGCGGCAACATCAATCAGAAAAGTCGGACAACGGGCAATCCTGGTAAACTGTAATCCGGAGGCACTCTCCACTGATCCTGAAACGGCGGATCGCCTCTACATTGAAGAAACAGGCCTTGAACGCATGCTCGACATTTTTGAAGCGGAAAACCCGCAAGGCTGTATGCTCTCGTTCGGCGGTTCTTTTGTCGCATCGCTGGCACTCCCTCTTTCACGCAACGGGATTCCCCTTTTCGGAACACCGCCGGAGGATGCCGATCAAGTACACGACAGGAATAAATTTGTTGCGCTTCTTGATGAACTTGACCTCCGGCATCCCGATTGGCAAATCGCTGACAACACAGATTCCGCGCTTCTCATTGCGGAACATCTCGGATATCCGCTTTTTGTACAGCCGAACGCCCATGAACCGGGAGTAACCGCCGCCGTGGCCTGGGATGCGCCCAGTCTCAGGAAAATACTCGGTGGTATATATCGCCTCACGGAAAATCACACGGTCACCCTGTCGCCGTATGTAGAAAATTCAAAGGAAATAGAAATTGATGCTGTTGCCGACCACGGGGAAATACTCGTATACGCCATCAGCGAGCATATAGAAAACGCCGGTATTCACTCCGGCGATGCGACTGTCGTACTTCCCGCGCAGCGAATCTATCTTACAACCGCGCGTGCCGTAAAAAAAGCGGCAGAAAAAATCGCACGAAAACTTTCGATAACGGGACCTTTTTCCTTACGCTTTCTCGCCAAAAGCACGAATATCATGGTTGTTGACGCTACGGTTCGCGCAAGTCGTACTGTACCTTTTTGCTCCAAGATATTCAGAACCGATCTTGTTGATATTGCCGTACGCGCACAGATAGGGCTTTCTCCGGAGAAACTGAGTGGCAGCACCATGGACATAGATTATGTAGGAGTTCGGGCGGCGCAGTTCAGCTATGCCCGGCTCAAGGGCACCGATCCTGTTGCCGGAGTTGAAATGACCAGTACCGGAGACGTGGGGAGCCTCGGCAAAGGTGTCCGCGACGCATTTCTCAAGGCGCTGCTTTCGACCGGGCTGACCATTCCCGGTAAAAAAATACTCCTTTCAACCGGTCCCCTTGAGAACAAGGTGGATTTTGTGGAAAGTGCCAGAAAACTGCTGAACATGGGGTATCACCTTGCCGCATCCGCGGGAACAGCACGGTTTTTACAGAATAACGGCATTACCGCCGAGACCCTTGCCTGGCCTCTTGAAAACAAGAAACCGAATATTGCCGAGGCCCTCCGCTCCGGAGACATTGATCTGGTAATCAACATACCCAAAAACAACCGGGAAACAGAACTGAAAAATGACTACAGTGTACGACGGCTGGCAATTGATTACAACATTCCGCTTATCACCAATATCAAACTTGCAAAGCAGTTTACCGACTCCCTTGAGTGGTATAAAACTCATGGCCTCGAGGTGAAAAGCAGGGAAGAATATCTGAAATAGTTTTCTCCGATTCCGGTCGACAGCCTCTGGCGCAACGCTCCGGAATCCTGTATAGTCCGCGCTATGGCTTCAAAGACATATCTGGGAGCACCAGCATTCTACCGGAAAGCGCTCGCAATCGCGGTACCGGTCATGCTTCAGGCCCTTGTACAGAACCTTGTTTCTCTCGTTGACAATTTCATGGTTTCCGGACTCGGAGACGTGAAAATGGGCGGCGTGAATGTAAGCAACCAGCTGATCTTTGTTTTCATGATCGCTCTCATGACTCTCTGTTCCGCCGGGGCCATATTCATGAGCCAGTTCAACGGCGCGAACGACCGGGAGGGAATGAAACAGGCCTTCCTCTTCAAATTCCACGCCGGGATCTTCCTGACCGCGGCAGTAACCGCTGTTGCCCTGTTTCTCCCCCGCCAGCTTCTTTCCCTGCTCGTAAATACAAATACTCAGCGAGAGGCTGTACTCGAACAGGGCGCCGCCTATATCTCCATCCTCCTCTTTACCTTCTTTCCCATGACGATCTCCATAATCATCGGTTCTTCTCTCCGGGAAATAGGGAAGGTACATGCACCGTTATATATATCCGTATCAGCAGCGCTTCTCAATACGTTTCTGAACTGGGTTTTTATTTACGGAAACCTGGGGGCGCCCCGCCTGGAAGTACGGGGCGCGGCGCTTGCCACCGTAATTGCACGTTCTCTCGAAATGATTTCTTTTATCATCTTCATTACGCGGACAAAACCGATGTTCTATGTCCGCCTGCGCGAGCTGTTCCGGGTAAACCTCAGAATGTTCTTTATCATTCTTCAGAAGTCAGGATTCATTGCGTTATCGGAAATGTCCTGGGTACTCACGGAAACCACGATGACCGCGGTATTCAACGGACGCGGCGGAGCTGAAATCATTTCCGGTATGGCCGCCGGCTGGGCAATCGCCAATATCTTCTTCCTCGCATTCCAGGGGATTCATACCTCTATCGGTGTGATGGTTGGGGGAACACTGGGAAGAAATGAACTTGACCAGGCACGTGATGAAGCCCGCTGGCTCCGGACGGGCGCAATAATCATGGGCGCTATGGTAGCAGTCGGTGAATCTTTTGCCGTACTCCTGATACCGGTTGTATTCGGAAACCTCTCCCACGGAGCACAGCTTATTACCCGCAACATGCTTTGGGTAATCGCGGTATATATGCCCCTGTGGACATATCTCAACGCGCAGTTTGCCACTGCCCGTGCCGGCGGAGACGCGCTCATGGGCGTTTGGGTTGATGTGAGCGTAAACATCTTCCTCTTTTTGCCGTCAATCTTCATCCTGGCAATACTTACCAATCTGGGCCCGATCGCGTTGTATGCGCTTGTCAAAATAACCGATTTTGTAAAAGTGGGCGTGGCAACCTGGCAGTTACGCACTGAACGGTGGGTTCGCAACATGACCGGAGAACACCTGCGCGGTAATACCAATGTATCAATGACATCCTGAACAGCCGCCACATGAACCGGAACAGCCGGATCCGCTTTTTCTTCCGGAGCGGATCATGAATATCACTGTTGACACAACGATCAGTAACAGAATGGCTCCACTAAGTATTGTTGCCATACACACCTCCTGGTATCATTATAAGTTTACTCATGTTAACATTTATCGTCAAGCCAATACGACCGGGTCGCTGACATTCCGGAACCAATCCGGTATAGTCATAGAAATATGACCCCGGAATGCACTGAAAACCCGGACTACCTCACCGAACAACTCATTACCTGTCTGGGAAACAAGCGGGCACTGCTCCCTTTTATCGGATCGGCGCTGGAGGACATCCTCGGTACAACGGACCGTTCACGCGTACGTTTTTTCGATGTTTTTTCCGGCTCGGGAATCATATCCCGATTCGCACGCAAATATGCGTCATTCATTGTCGCAAACGACCTTGAACCGTACGCCGAAGTAATTAACCGCTGCTACCTCAGCTCCATAAACGTCATGGATGATCCCGGCTTCTGCACTCTGTACCGGGAGATCAGAACACGTCTGGAAAACGGGCAGCTTGAACGGGGAATCATAGCAACCCATTACGCGCCGCGCGACGATTCTGACATACAGCGGGGGGAACGGGTTTTTTACACAACCCGCAATGCCTGCTATCTCGATACGGCACGCAGGGAAATCGGCCGGGCAGCTCCTGACTGGCAGCCGTTTTTACTCGCGCCACTTCTTTCGGAAGCCTCCATACACGCGAATACAGCCGGTGTCTTCAAGGGTTTTTACAAGAACAGGGACACCGGAATCGGAACATTCGGAGGAAAAAAAGGAGACGCTCTATCCCGGATACAGGGGAACATCACCCTGCCTGTTCCGGTTGCAAGCACGTATCCGATCGAGACGTGCATTCTCAGCGGTGATGCGAATGAGCAATGCCGTACCGCCCCGCTGGTCGACATAGCCTATCTTGACCCTCCCTATAATCAGCATCCATACGGCTCAAATTACTTCATGCTCAATCTTCTGGTGGATTATAAAGAGCCGGAAACGATGTCGCCTGTCTCGGGGATTCCTCCTGAATGGCGCCGGTCACGCTATAACAAGAAAAAAGAAGCGGCGGCGGCGCTCGATGATCTGGTGGAAAACCTGAAAGCACGATATATACTCGTATCATTCAATTCCGAAGGATTTATTTCACGCGATGTAATGGAAACGATTCTTGCCTCACACGGCCGTGTTCAGACACGTGCCGTAAGCTACAACACCTTCCGCGGAAGCAGAAATCTTCGGAACCGCGAACCTCGTGTAACCGAGTTCCTGTACATCCTGGAAAAGAAGCATTAATCCTTTCCGTCTTCAGACGATTCGCCAACCCCGTTACGGGGACAGAGCCCCTCAATCACACAGGTTGCGCACTGCGGCTTTCGGGCGGTGCACACATACCGGCCGTGCAGCAACAAAAGATGATGCGCGTCTTTCGCGAACCGTTCCGGTATCAGGCGCAGTACGTCATCCTCGACTCCGCGGGGATTTTCTTTGTCACTGAACCCGAGCCTGAACGCGAGCCGGAGCAAGTGGGTATCGACCGGCAGTGTCGGACGGGAAAAAGCCACATTGAGAATTACGCTCGCGGTTTTCCGGCCGACCCCGGGCAAACTTTCCAGGGCCTCCCGGCTGTCCGGAACCGCACCTCCGAATTCATCCACGAGACGGCGGCTGAGCGCGATAATATGGCGGGCTTTTGTAGGATAAAGATTTACTGATCGTATATGTTCGCGAAGACCTTCTTCTCCAAGAGCAAGCATCTTTTCCGGAGTATCCGCAACGCGAAAAAGGGCTTCGGTGGCCCGGTTCACGCCCTTGTCCGTCATTTGCGCGGAAAGGACCACTGCTACAAGCAGCGTATAGGTATTCACGCTTTTCAGTTCGGTGTCCGGATTGGTAATGGTTTGCGAAAGCAGGTCAAATATACGTTCGGCGGCAACAGCGTCAAGGAGCTTCATGAAATGGAGTGTACCGGTGTTCCTTAAGCGGGGCAAGACCTGCTATACTCACAGGCATGAATCTGCTATCCGTTAGCCGCTTAACCCGGCATGGCCGAACAGCTCCCCTTTTTACCGACATCAGTTTTGGTCTTGAACAGGGCGAGAAGACCGCTCTTATTGGCAGGAACGGCTGCGGCAAGAGTACGCTTCTTTCCTGTATTGCCGGAATTCTCCCGCCCGATGCAGGCACCGTCACCGTCAATAAATCCGCCGGGATATCCTTTTTGCCGCAAATCCCGACCTTTACCCCCGGAGACACCATTCTCGCGCACCTCTTCAAATCCGAAACCGATCAGCTTCGTGTAATCCGTGAGTACGAACAAGCCTGCACGGCGCTTGCCTCCGGGGACAGTTCACCGGCGCTGCATAACCGCATCGACGAATTGACCCGGGAAATGGACAGCCGTGATTTATGGCAATACGAGCAAAAAATAAGTTCAGTTCTGACTACGCTCGGCATAACCGATCTTTCTCTTCCCATGGAATCGCTTTCCGGCGGCATGGTCAAGAAAGTAGCTCTGGCGCAGGTGCTTGTTGAAGATACTCAAATACTTCTTCTTGACGAACCCACGAACCATCTGGATCTCGTTACCATACACTGGCTCGAGGAGTACCTGAAAACAACGTCCCGGGCCGTACTCATGGTTACTCATGACCGATACTTTCTCGACTCGGTGTGCACCAATATTCATGAACTGGCCAATGGTACACTCACCCGGTATGAAGGCAATTTCTCCGTATATCTCGAGAAAAAAGCCCTGGCAGAAGAGATAGCGGCCAATACTGAAATTCGGATTGAATCTGTACTCAGAAAGGAACGGGAATGGCTCCTGCGCGGACCGAAAGCCCGGGGAACCAAGGCACGCGCCCGGGTTGACGCCATACAACGCATGATCAACCGGGACAAGCTGCCCGAGGAGGACGCCTTCAGTTTCGCGGTAACCGGCAGGCGGCTCGGGGGCAAAATTCTCGAAGCAGATCACATCAGCAAATCATTCGAAACGGAATCGGGTACAAAAGAAGTCATAACCGGTTTTACCTACCGCTTCAGGAAGGGAGAAAAGATCGGAATTTTCGGTAACAACGGAACCGGCAAGACAACACTGCTCAACCTGCTGACCGGAACCATACCCTGCACTTCCGGCAGTATTACCCGGGGAGAAAACACCACATTCGGCTATTTCAAGCAAAATCCGCCATTAAGCGACACCGGAGATACCGTTCTCGCCTATATCACAGAAAAAGCCAGCGTAATTACCCTTGCCGACGGAACCACGGTCTCTGCGGCACGGCTTTTGGAACGGTTTGGCATATCGGGTCCCGCCCAGCATGTTCCGCTCGCCACGCTCTCGGGAGGCGAAAAGAAACGAGTCTACCTGGTACGCCTTCTCATGGAAAATCCCAACTTTCTGATACTCGATGAACCCACCAATGACTTTGACATCTATACCATGAGCGTACTTGAAGACTTCCTCTCCGGCTTCGGGGGCTGTCTTCTCGTAGTATCTCATGACCGGTACTTCATGGACAGAACGGTAGATTCACTTTTTGTACTTGAAGCTGGTGGATCCATATCCGGTTTTGCCGGAACCTGTTCTGACTATCTTGAAATTCTGGCACAGCGTCGGGAAAAAACACCCCAGTCCTGTATCAAAGCACCGGTGCAACGGAACAATAAGGATTCTGTACCCGAAATACCCACGGATAAACCCAAAAAACGTTCCTTCAACGAACAGAAAGAGTATGAGTCAATTGAAGAAAACATCATGGAGATGGAAGAGAAGAAGGAATTGCTTGAAAAGCGCCTCGCAAGCGGCGAAACAGACCATCTCATTCTTGCAGAAATTGCCCGGGAATTGGCAGAAGTCGGGAAAAACATAGAGAAGGCCTACCAAAGATGGGAATATCTTTCCAATTTAAGGTAGAGCAAAGTTTTGTATGCTAAGTATTATACTGGAGAAATTTACGACAGGCGTTTATACTGAATACACACGCTCAACAGAGGATGGATTATGAAACTATCGCCATTGGCCAAAAAAATCACCAGACGGGCTGTTGCTTCTTACTTCATCGTTCAAATTGGCACCTTGCTGATCAGTGAATTTTTTTCACAGATGTATAATCCCACGCAAAACATCGGGCACGGCGGGAGAATCGCCCTGGCGCTCAATCCCAAACTCCTCGTTTTTGTCTTTCTGATTTGTTCGTTTACCGGATTGCTGATACGGGCATGGCTGAAACCCCTGTGGCGTGAACTTGAAACCGCTGAACCAAACCGGACTGCCCGGAATTCCCGGAGAGCCCGGCTGGTGGCGGTCCGTCTTCCCTGGACACTCATCTTGTACAACAGTACCATCTGGATTCTGGCAATTATCCTTTTTTACCATCTGAACAACAAGTCCATGCCCTCCGGACTCCCCTTTTCCTGGGTGCTTGCCATAAAGCTTACCGAATCCTTTGCGGGCTCGCTCATTAACGCTTTTGTAATTGATTCCTTTCTCAAGGAACCAAAACAGCTTCTCCATATTACCAGTTTGAGCCACAATGAACGGGACAATTTCATAGAGAAAAAGGGAATCATTATTCCCATGGCGACCGGGCTGATACTCTTAACTCATCTTGCATATATTTCCTGGTTTTTCTTTACCCGTGCACCGAATTTGCAGGGGCCGTCATCAGTCCTTGTCTCTTTCCTGCTTGTGGGAATTCCTTTTGAATTTCTCGTGTTTTACATCAGCTGGCTTTCAAAAAAACAGGATACCATCCAGTTTGAAATACTGGACAATCAAATTCTCCGTCTTGCCTCAAGCGACTCGGCGGACCTTAACAAAAAAGTATCCATACTGAACTTTGATGAAACGGGCCGCATTACGGAAAGCCTCAATCTCTATCTTGACACTCTTCAGAACATGATCAGCGAAATAAGCAAAGGCTGCTCGACACTCAAGGAAAATGACTCGGGACTTACCGCCTCCATGTTTGAGGCAGACGAAAAAATCAGGGAGATCAATGAAGCGGTAAAGAATGCGGATTCGGCCATAGAAGAACAAACTGATACTACCGGAGAGTCCACAACCGTGGTGGAAAAAATCACTTTAAAAATTGATGAGCTCCATGCAGCCGTCACCCAGCAGACGGGCAGTGTAAGCAATTCAAGCGCCGGAATAGAGGAAATGATTGCGAACATCCAGTCGGTTACCGGGAATGTGGGACGCATCAACAAGGCATGCGAAGATCTGCTGAACGCTGCAAACCTGGGGAAAGAAAAAATCGAGGAATCAAATTCGCTCATTGAACGTGTTGTTGAGTCATCCACCATGCTCATGGATGCAAACAAAGTGATCTCGGCAATCGCGGCACAAACGAATCTTCTTGCAATGAACGCCGCTATTGAAGCGGCACACGCAGGAAGCGCCGGCGCCGGCTTTGCCGTTGTTGCAGACGAAATACGGTCTCTCGCGGAAAAAAGCTCCCGTCAGTCATCAATCGTGAATAATCAACTCAAGGAAGTACGGGGAGCCATTGAAGACGCGGTCTCCGCGTCACGTGCCGCCTCATCCGGGTTTGACAATGTTCTTGGACTCATCAACACGGTTACCGACATGGAACGGGAAACGAGCTCGGCCATGGAAGAGCAACGGACAGGGTCCGACCAGGTTGCACAAACCCTTTCAGAAATGAGACAGACAACGGAAATTGTTCATGCCGCGGCTGGAGAACTGTCAGAAGACTCAATCAGACTAAAGCAAGCCATTGCGAACCTGAAAAACTGCTCCGAACAGGTGAAGCATGAAATGGAAGCCATCGTCAATGATACGCTTGCCATGAACGCAACCTTTGAAGAAGTGGCAGAGCTCAAGAAATACAACAGTGATATATTCAAATCCGTATCAACCCAGGTTGGACGGTTTATCCTATAATAAAGAGGTTCCTTATGAAACGAGATCTGGCGACCATTCTTATCGGCCTTGTTTTTCTTGCTGCGGGATTCATTATCGGGGGTGTATTCCTCGGATTTTTTGAACTGGATATCAATCTAGCCGGTTGGTGGACGATCTTCATCATCGCGCCTGCATTATTTTCCATCGCGCAGAGCGGTCTGAATGTCGGTAATCTCATCGTGCTTGCGGTGGGGGCCATTCTGCTCCTCAACGCCCAGCAGATCTACCCGATTGAAGTAAGCTGGAGACTTATTTTTCCCGTCGTCCTCATTGCCATTGGTATCCAGATCCTCATGGGAGGAAAACAGACAAAGGGCGAAAAAAAACCTGATTGCGACAACAGACAAGGCAGTTCGGCATTTTTCTCCGGCCAGGACATCAACTATGGCAACGAAGTCTTTACCGGTGCCTCGTACAACGCAACATTCGGCGCTGTCACGGCCAATTTGCGCAAGGTAACACTGAACAGAGATGCCGTGATAACGGTTTCTGCACTTTTTGGCGGCATCGATATCATACTGCCGGATAACGTAAAGCTCATAACCCACGTGGTGCCCATTCTCGGCGGACTCGAATGCAAATATACTGCATCAGAAGATCCGGCAGCCCACACAATCATAATACGGGGAAGCGCGACCTTCGGCGGTATTACCGTAAAATAGCTGCTTCTTCAGCTACCCGAAGATGGGCGCCAAAGCCGGCTTCACTCCGGACACGCCTCCAGCGAGGAGCGCCGTGAGAACCGGCCGGGCAATCATGCAGGTTTTGGCGCCCAGAGTTCCAGCAACCCGTAAATCCTGAAAAGTCCGGATTCCTCCGTCTACCCAGAGTTCGCCGCACAGGGATGTGAGTTCATTACCATATTTGGCCAGGAATGCCGCTGTAGAACCATGTTCCGTTTCCACCCTGCCGCCGTGATTTGAAATTACCGCAACATCCGGCTTGAGTTCACGGACAAGTTCTATATCAGCTTTCCTGAAAATACCCTTGACGGCGAACGGCGCCTTCGCGGCATTTTTCAGCTCCCGCAGCTGCGTCACGTCTTTTTGCTGAAGATTTACCAGATTCCTCATGGTTACTATGGCATAGGAATCTATATCAACTCCGATAATTTCGCTAACGGATTCCGCCCATTCCATACGCTCATGTATTTTGGAATTTTCATACGGTTTGATGAACACCGCGCCTTTTTCTCCGGCAGCTTCCAGAGCTTCTATGCCATACCGAAGTTTTTCATCCGGATACCCGTCGCCAATAGACAGGGCAAGACCGGCCTTACGGGAGGCCCTGATCAGGTCATGATAGAACTGCCGTTCATCCGGATATCCCACATTCTGAATCGCTCCGGTTACCGGGGCAAGACGCACCGCAGGAACGAAACCGCTGCCTTCCTCCAGGGGAAATGACTTCCAGGCTGAACAGTTCTCAATAAAATTTGCATTTTCATAGACACCGCCCATTCCCGGCAATTCGCCGATACAACCATGCCCGTCGCATATATCACAAAAAT
>CAZQEF010000010.1:0-12580 GCA_964592325.1 uncultured Treponema sp.
TCCGGTCGCGCGGCCCATAATAACGTTTCTTGCCATCGTAAGTTTCACCGCTCCCTGGATGGATTACATCTTCCCGAAGATGGTCCTGCGTTCCGTTGACAAGCAGACACTGGCGCTCGGACTCTTCAGTTTCGTGACAGACAAGAAAAACGAGTTTACCACCTTCGCTGCCGGTTCAATCCTGGTCGCCATACCGTTCATCATTTTCTTTATCATTACCCAGCGGACGATGATAACGAGTTTTGGCAGTTCGGCGGTCAAGGAATAATGACAACATTGAGGATGAAATAATGAACAATCAGTACTACAAACATTTGCCGCAGGTAGTGCGGCGCTGGTTCCTGTTGCTGCTGGTCCTGGCAGCAAACATTGCTCCGGTTGCGGCATCAGCCGCCGGTGACGTGGATCCCGTAACGGATGCCGGACTGTTCGTTGAAAGGGTAGACGGTCTTTCGGATGACTTCATCATGGGCGCCGACGTGTCCAGCATGCTTTCACTGGAAGAAAGCGGTGTGGTGTTCCGGAACCAGGGCGGTGAGCCGGCCGATCTTTTTGACGTGCTGGCCGCACATGGCATCAATTCAGTTCGCCTCCGGGTGTGGAACAAACCTTTTTCAGATTCCGGTGCCGGTTATGGAGGCGGCAACTGCGACATTGAACGGGCCATTGTTATGGGACAACGCGCGACAAAAGCCGGGCTTTGGGTTTTTCTAGATTTCCATTATTCAGATTTCTGGGCGGATCCCGGGAAGCAGCGCGCTCCGGTTGCCTGGGAGCAGCTTTCCCTGGATGACAAAGCCGAGGCTCTCTATTCGTATACCCGTGATTCACTTGAAAGAGCGCTTTCCGAAGGGGTTGATGTACGCATGGTGCAGATCGGAAATGAAACGATTACGGCCATGTGCGGTGAAAAAAACTGGAAGGCCATCGGTCTGCTTATGCGCGCCGGAAGCCGCGCTGTTCGGGAAGTTTCAAACAGCCACGGGAAACACATTGATATTGCCATTCATTTTACCAATCCGGAAAAGGAAGGGGCGTATGAGCGTTTCGCGCGGATTCTCAAGGCGCAAAAAGTTGATTACGATGTATTTGCGTCTTCCTGGTATCCCTACTGGCACGGATCCCCGGAAGAACTGACCAGGGCGTTACAGGATGCGATACGCATATCGGGTAAAAAGGTCTTGTGCGCTGAAATCGCGTACGCGAGGACCTATGATGATGGGGACGGATTCCCGAATACCATTTCACGTGAATCGGTATTCCCCCGCCGCTGGCCCGTAAGTGTTCAGGGGCAGGCAAATGCGGTCCGTGCGGCAATTGCCGCTGTTGCGAAACTTGGAGAGTCGGGATTGGGCGTATATTACTGGGAGCCGGCATGGCTTCCCGTTCCCGGATCTTCACGTGAAGAACGCGAGATTCTCTGGGAACGGTACGGATCCGGCTGGGCAACCCGTGCCGCCGGTATCTATGATTCGTATGATGCCGGTCAGTATTTCGGCGGAACCGGCTGGGACAATCAGGCAATGTTTTCGTTTGACGGCCGTCCGCTCGAATCCCTCGCGGTGTGGAAGCTTGTGCGTACCGGTGCGACAACGCGGCGCCGGCCCGATTCCGCTGAAGAACAGACCGTGCGCGTCAGGCTCGGAGACAGCGCGCATCTTCCCGAAACGGTCAATGTCATCATGAATGACGGATCACGGGAGACGTTCCCCGTTCGGTGGAGCAGCGAGGTGGAAACGCTGGTCCCCCGGGAACGGTATGGAGAGCGGATTTTCCTGGAGCAGGTGGGGATGCAGGGCGTCGGGGAATATGCCCTTTCCGGAACAGCATGTTCCGGTGAAGACTCTGTTGCGGTATACGCCCGCGTCCATGCAGTAGAACAGAACTATGTCGAGAACGCCAGTTTTGAGGACAGCGACCTTTCCATGTGGAAAATTATTGATGAAACCTCATCGATGGAAGAACTTTTTGTTCAGGAGAAACAGGCTGACGCCAAAACGGGAAATCGCGCACTCCACTTCTGGTCGAAGAACAGGATAGCTTTCCGGATTGAACAGACCATACGGGGATTGAAACCGGGTGTGTACAAATATTCCATTGCAATACATGGCGGAGATGCGGGAACGCAGAATATGTTTATTTATGCGCGAACCGGTGAAGAAGAAAAGCGGCAGGATACGAATGTAGACGGCTGGCGCAACTTCCGGGAACCGGTTATTCCACGGATACGGGTGACTGACGGGGAGATTACCATTGGTGCGTATGTTTCGTGCGATGCAAACGGTTGGGGATCTCTTGACGACTTCATCCTTGCTCCTGTGGAAGAATAACAAGGCCGCGAAAACCGGGGAATAATCATGAACAACTACAGTGTTACGGAAAAGTATCTCACAAAAAACGGACGGCCATGGTTCCCGATCATGGGAGAAATGCATTACTCCCGATATCCGGAAGCATACTGGAAAGAATCACTTCTCAAGATGAAGGCGCTCGGTGTCGATGTGGTCTCTTCCTATGTCATCTGGATTCATCATGAGGAAGAGGAAGGATCATATGATTTTTCCGGCTGCCGGAATCTGCGGAAATTTGTAAAGACGGTATACGAGTGCGGTCTGGAGTTCTGTATCCGTATTGGCCCCTGGTCACACGCTGAGGTTCGGAACGGAGGGTTCCCGGACTGGCTTTTGCACAAGGATTTTGAGCCGCGGACAAACAACGAAGCCTATTTTAACGAAGTTCGCAATTTTTACCGGAGAATATTTTCTGAAGTTGGCGGTCTTTTTCTCAAGGATGGCGGCCCGATTATCGCCATACAGATTGAGAACGAGTACGGACACTGCGGCGGCCTTTCGGGAGAGGAAGGCGAACAACACATGAGAGCGCTTACGACCATTGCGAGGGAAGCAGGGTTCGATGTTCCGTTGTGGACTGCTACCGGCTGGGGCGGTGCCGTTACCGGCGGGCTGGTCCCGGTTATGGGCGGTTATTGCGAAGCACCCTGGGATCAGCGCATAACGGATATCGAGCCGAGCGGCAATTATGTGTTCACTCATGAACGGAATGATCACAATATCGGAAGCGATTTTGGATTCGGTACGGGTATAACCTTTGACATAAACCGGTTCCCCTACCTGACGGCGGAGCTCGGCGGGGGTTTGCAGGTAACCGCTCACCGCCGGCCGGTCGCGACCGCCGAAGATATTGGAGCCATGACACTGGCGAAACTCGGAAGCGGCGTAAACCTTCTCGGATATTATATGTACCACGGAGGCACCAATCCGGAGGGAAAACTGACGACTCTTCAGGAGTCGCGCGAAACCGGCTCCATTAATGATCTTCCTGTTCTCTCCTACGATTTTCGCGCGCCTGTCCGGGAGTATGGTCAGGTTTCGGATACCGCCCGTGAACTCAAGTGCTACGCGCAGTTCGTACACAATTTCGGTTCCGCGCTTTGTACAATGGAAGCGCATATTCCGGACGAGAATCCGCTGTATCCATCAGATACCGAAACGCTGCGCTTTTCCTGGCGGCATGACGGAAGTTCCGGCTACCTTTTTGTCAACAATTATCAACGGCGGCAACGGCAGCAGGATCATGCCGGCGTTGTTCTTGCGGCGCCGGTTCCCGGAGGACCGCAGTTCCCGCCCCTGACCATCCATGACGGTGAATACTTTTTTTTGCCCTTCAATATGAAAGTTGGCTCTGCTGTCCTTGAAACAGCTCTTGTTGCCCCTTTGTGCGTCCTGTCTGGCGAAAAACCGGTGTATGTGTTTTACACCGCTTTCCGCCAGGCGGAGACGCTTCTTGAAAAGAAACAATATTCCTCTTTGTATCATTTCAAGAATGACGAATGGCCGGAAGATGCTGATATCATGACTCTTTCCAGAGCCGATGCGCGTAACGCCTGGATTGTGGAAAACCGTCTTGTGATTGATCCGGGGTGTATTATTCATGACGGAAATGATACTGCCGTCCTTTCCAGAAGAGCTCCCGACCCGAAGATCTTTCCGCTCTCATGGGAATCGGCGGGAAAAACGGATAGGGGCGCTCATGTCTGGCGCATATCGGTTCCCGGCTGGCAGGCGGAAGATTGTTTTTTGCGCATTGTATGGGAGGGATATTCAGCCGGGCTCCATGAAAACGGAAAACTCCTTGCCGATGATTATTGTACCGGTGCCGGACATGTGTGGGAAATAGGTCTGAAACGGTTTGGACACGGCAAGCCGCATGATTTTCTTCTTGAAATACAGCCCCTTCAGGAAGAAGAAAAGGTATTTATGGAAGTCTGGCCGCGTATGGAGAACGGTAACGCATGCCGTGTCTGTTCTCTTTCTGCAGAATACGAGCATTCTTCAACTTTGTAATTGTAAAAAACTCCTGTATGATATGGCCTGTGCTATTCCGCCAAAAATGTTATACTGTCAGTGCCAAACAAGGAGTACAGGAAATATGGAAAAAAACGTCATGTTCCCCGGGAACCGAATTGAGGCTCAGGTTTTCTTTACGGGGGCTTCGGTATGCGCTGCCGGTATGCTTTCCCTTCGGTGCTTTTTACGGAGCCGCCTGGTCACCGGCGCGCTGCTGTTGTACGCTGCGGTGATCCTGTGTGTGTTGTTTGCGAGCCCCTGGTTCCGGCGGAATACAAAACCTCATATCCGCCTATTCGGCATACTGGTCAGTTTCTTTACGGCAATCGTTGTCCCTGCCGTCATTCTCGCCTTTCTGGGAGTGTTCCATCCGTTGTGGATTGTTGCTGCTGTGGTGCTTTTGACCAGCGGCGCATGGCGCCTTGTGCAGACAACACATTCCCTTTCAGAGGATCAGCGGTCTACCGTTTTCGGCATTGTGGCTGAATGCCAGCTGGTTATTGTGCCTCTTTTTCTCCTGCTCTATTTTACCGGTTTGTCCGCATCGTCTTTTTTTGTCTGGCTTTATCCCGTGTATTGCATGTTTGTTCCGGTCATTCTCGGGTTTTTACGTTCCAAAATATCCCTCCGGGTTATTGACCCGGTGCTGGCGGCCGTCAGTACCGGCGCGGTACTGGCAGGTTTCCTCAGTGAATTCGTTTTTTAACATACAAGCTGATTCTCTCCGCCAACGCATGTTCCGCTTGTGTGTTTGCGCGCTTTTATTTTTTGTACCGGCTCATAACGTACTGTTTTCCCAGACGATGCTTCCGCATAAGCAACTTCAGGTCATCCATACCGAGTATTTTGATGTCATATTTCCCGAGCAGTCGAGGGCAAGCGCAGAATACGTCGCATCAATTGCTGATAAAACGCTTGAGGATGTGTCGGAGCTTCTCGGAATTACCTGGACGAAAAAAATACCGGTAAGCATAAGCCCGTACAGTGATGAATACAACGGGTTTATGAGTTACTTTCCGTATCCGCACATCGTTTTGTATGACACGCCACCGGATGTGGAGTTTGTAACGTACAGGAATTCACTTCAGGGGCTTTTTGTTCATGAATTGGTGCACGTTCTTTCGCTGAACTCGCGAAGTGTACTGATGCGGTTTTTCCATCGGGTTTTTGGCGGATGGGTAATGCCCACCTTCCTTAATGCTCCTCTGTTTATGGTTGAAGGCGTAGCGGTCAGTTACGAGAGTCTGGACGGTTTTGGACGGGTCAATGATCCGCTGGTGCATGACCGGCTTGCACAGGCGTATCATGAGGATGCTTTTCTTACACCGACACAGGTCTCCGGTGTTTACGATTACCCGCCTTTCAGCAATGCGTACTATGAGTATGGCGGACTTTTCTCTGCCTGGCTTCAGAAGAAGTACGGCATGGAATTGTATGCCCGATTATGGGAATCTTTGGGAAAGTACTCCGGCTTCTCCTGGCGGGTGGGACGCACCAAGCTGGTAAAATCGTTTGAGAAATTGTATCCCGTTTCGTTCCAGGAAGCCTGGACTGAGTTCTCTGAATCTTTCAGGATTGATACGATACGGGACAATTCGGCAAATATCCTCTTTGATCAGGATATGCAGATTCTTGCCGTCACGTCGGGACATTCCCGGGTGTATGCCGTTGACCGATACACAAGAGACATTCTGTCTGTTGATCCGGAAACAGGAACGGTTGAACATGTTATCAAAACTGATTCCACCAGTAACAATCTCTGTGTTTCTCCGGACGGGAGCCGGATGCTTGTTTCCGGTGTACGGAAAAAAGGGGATCTGTCCCTGTCGATAGTACGTGAGTATGATATTGGAACAGGTAAGCAAACGGGCCGGATATGGCACGAAATTTCCCGTGCTGCTTATTTTCGTGATGGCATCGTGGCTCTCGCCGGCAATGGCCATGCGAATTATCTTGTATATTGCCCGTCACCCGACGAACGGACGGTGCTTCTTGGCGGAAACGCGGAACGCCTTTTTTCCTCTCCGGTTCCGGTTGACCGGAATCGTATTGCGTTCATTGTGAGCGAGCAGGGCCGGCGGTCTGTGGGGTTGTACCACTTTGATACCGGGGAAGTGTCTTTCTTTTCAACCGGAGACGGGCAGGATGCCGTTCTCTGGCAGCATGCCCGCGGCCTTTCATCGTCATCCGGCACCCTGTATTTTTCCTGGCATGATGAAACGGGATTGTATCGTTTAGCCAGCATTTCTTTTCCGGAATCAGGAGCTCCGTTGCTCACGATCCATGAGACCGATTATTCCGGAGGCGTTCATTCCCCGGTAGGGGTAGCTTCCGGAATAGTATATCGTGCCCGGTTTTCGAAGACTGATTCGTTGTTGAGTTATCCTGAAGGATCCCCGGACGATGTTGTGAAAACGATACCGCTTGTCCTGAATCGGCGTGAGTTTCCCGCGATGCTTCCTTCTGTTTCGGCGGAGAATATACAGGGGTATACCGAGAAAGAGTACTCTCCATTGCGTTATCTCAATCCGCTGAAGTTCTGGTTCCCGTTCCCCGTATACTCTTTTAATGCGAACAGAATTCGTGTTGACGGTGTCGGTATCGGGATATACCTTTCAACGCCAACCGACATGAACCGCTTTATCCTGTTTGGAGGGTATAATTTCCGCGAGAAGCTTGTAGATCTGGAAGGTGAATGGGATTCCTTTATTCTCCGTGTTCCGATGGAAGTGACTTTCAGGGACACCATAAATTTTCTGACTGATGATTCCTTTGATTATCCGTACCGCGAGACCCGTACTGCAGCGACCCTGTTGTATACCCGGGGTCTGGGAAGCGAACGGATTCAGTTCTCTTTGTCCCCTTCCTTTCAGACGCTGTGGGTGGCCTATCCCCATGAGGGAGCGGCGACTGCTTACGCATGGGAGTATCAAAAAGCGGAGTATATTCCCGGCATCATGATTGGTATATCCAATTGGGATCGTCTTCCCTGGGAATTGTTCGGTCATGGGGCCGATGCGGCCGTGTACGGGAATTTCGCTTTCTCCGATCAGAAAATTCGCACTGATGTGGTTCTCCGGTTGTCAACGGGGTCTTTTCTGCCGGTACGCATGACCACATACGGCGTCTATGATCAAACGGGAATCACGCTTAGCGGCTCTTCTGTCACCTTTGGACAGGCTCCGTGGTATTCCGCGGCAGCGGTTGAATATACCGAGGACCGGGCTGGCCAGTACCAGTGGCTTGCAGGCAGCGAGGTGGAAGTAAACCTGCTTGCCGCCGATATCCAGAAAGGATTCTCATCATTGTATCTCAACCGGTTTTTCATGGTGCTGGGCTGGCGCGCAGTCGTCTTTGACACGACGAATATTGACGATGACTCCCCGGTATACGGATTCCCGGTCAGGCATGATGTACGTGTCGCGAATTCCCTTGTGCTTAAAACAGGTATGGTCGTATCCATTCTTACGGTTCCCATGGTTCCCATCCGGGTAGCTCCCCACAGCTGGCTGGCATGGAGATTCGCGGATGGAAATGCACTGCGTATCGGTGAATCAATTGTATTCGGATTCGGATTCAAGGTGGAATGGTAGATACAGGCCGCCGGCAATACGGTCCGCATGGATATGAGGTGTATCCTTGTGCTAGAATAAATGTTGAAAACAATGAGGAGGAAAGAAAAAAGATGAAAACAAAAATGACTTGCGCCGTACTGATTGCCGCGGTATTGATGGCTTCAGTACCGGCATTCGCCCAGTCAACAATACTGCAGGAACAGAATATTGAAACAAAAAAAGGCGGTTTGCTCACGGTCCAGGTAGACAGTTCTGACGTTTCCGTATCGTCCTGGAACAAGGACCGGGTGATGGTAACCGTTCGGGGTCTGAAAAAGACAGAAAAGGTCCTTGATATTGTAATAGTCGAGGAATCAGAAGGCGTCGCTGTTTCTGTAAGAAAAGCCGAAGGGGGGAAAAAAATCCTTGGCTGGGGCGGGGTGCAGTTTACCAGTGTTGATATTATTGTCCCCGAGTCATACCGGATGATCATGCGCACTTCTGGTGGTGATATAACGATTAACAATATATCCGGGGCAAAGGATCTTGATTCCGGCGGAGGTGATATCGGACTGGTAGGCACTGCTGGCGATATACGTGCCTTTTCCGAGGGCGGCGACATTTCGATTTCTTCAAACAACGGTTCTGTGGATCTTTCCTCGGGCGGTGGTGATATCCGCGCGCTGATGATCAATGGGGCCGTTCAGGCAACCAGCGACGGCGGAACTATTGTTCTCGACAGTACGGATGGTCCGGTTTCGGCCTATTCGGCTTCGGGAGATTGTTCAATTTCATTCCGGGGGAAAAACAACGGAATCGAAGCAAGAACCACGAGTGGAGATCTTGACCTCAAGACATCTGCATCGATCAAGGCCAATCTTCTGGCTCATACCGGAAGCGGAATGATAATCGTTCAGTATCCCGGCGCTGATGTTTCAGAAAAATCTTTTGTTTCCTATAAAGCAGACATTAACGGCGGCGGCAAGGAAATCCGGCTCCGAACCGAAAGCGGAAATATCGAAGCCGGACCTGCGAAATAATGAATCGTTACGCGGGTATTCCGCGTAACGATTCCTGAATGTTCTTCCAGATGCGTCTGCCTCTTTTGTGATCAAAACAGGCAGCGTCGTAAATAAGCGTCATAAAGAGTTCTCCGTTACAGGTCAGGGCGCCGATAACGCGTTCTCCCTTGGTTGCGCTGAACGTGGGTCCGTACAGTTCTTCCAGCATGAGTTTGCCGTTTTCCCTGTTCATATTGATCCGCCCCAGGTTTGAAAAGGAAAAATCGTAATTCATGGGCATGCCGCCTTTCTTGCGGTTGTCGTAGAATTCTTCGGGATCGTCCACTCCTTCAAGAAGATAACTCATGAAATTGTAATATCCGGCAAGTGGCTTGAGGCTTTCCATGTCCTGATGGAACGCATTGCCGATATCACGGGCGATATCCGCAATGGCGCGGTTTTTATTGCAATCTACCGGTGCGGTAATAATTCCGTTAAACAGACCGAACATCCGTTCGGCCTCCGGCACAAGCTGGGGACGGAAGTTGACCGGACTCTGTATGGTGCGTTCAAATCCTTCCGCAGGACCAAACTCGCGGGCGAAAGCCGAAAGAATCATGGCGCCAAGATAGGAGTGAACGGTAACGCCGGCCTTTTTTGCCGCTGATACGAGGCGTGCGGTTTCCTCGCGGGAAAAATGAGCGGTCTGCAGCTCAAAGTCGGGTCGGGGATACGGTTCCGGCTCTTTCGGGGTAACGGTGTATTTTGTGTAATCCTTGTCTGTCTTGTACGGCGGAGGATCCATTTCCTGTATTTTTTCAAGGTTCTTCCGGGAAATCATGCGGTGCAGTTCGGGCGCCCAGTTTTCCGGTGTCGCCGAAATAATCGTCGCGTCGGGATCCCCCAGGTGTACAAGGAGGCGTTCAAGAAAAACAACCGCCCCCACGCCATCGCCAACGGCATGCTGGAAAACGGCAATGATATCATTCCGTGTCCCGTTGCGGAGCAGGACGAAGCGGGCCATGGGTCCTTTTTCATTGTCAAAAGGTTCCTTGAGCGCGGCGATTACTTCTTCAGAAGGATTCCCGGAAAAGTTGTCGCGAATTTCAAGCGGATATTCCGGAACATCGTCTGTAGTGATCCACTGTTTTTTGTCACTGTCCTTGTATATACGGACTGCTGTCAGGGGAATTTCCTGCCGCACTTTGGAGAGGGCATTGCGCAGTTCGGCTTCATCCAGTTCTCCCCGAAGCGTCATTCGGAATGCGAAGAACATCGGTCCCTTGTTGCTGTAATGGAACATTACCCGTTCGTATGCTGTTGTTTCACGTTTCATCTACGGCCTCCTTTTTTTCAACGGCGGCAACCAGATTGTTGAGCCACCTGCCGGACAGATAGCGTTTGAATCCGACAAACATTTTAACCAGTTCCTCAATCATGAGCCAGGCGACAATATAATGCACCGGCAGACGGAAATAAAACGCGGTAACAAGCGCGATCGGTACGCCGATCAGCCAGACTCCGCCTACATCCACGATCATGCTGAATAGCGTGTCTCCGCCGGCCTTGAATATACCCATATGGAAAATTATGTTGCAGGCGCGCGCCCACATGATGAGGGACATGACAAGGAGAATGCCCATCATGTACGTCCGGCTCGTATCGTTAATTTCGTAAAGGCCGACAATGGGGCCGCGGAATGTGTAGAGCACTGATGATATGACCAGCGCGGTGAGTACGCCGAGGAGAAGGAAATTCCGGGCAAACCCCCGGGCTTTATCATCCTCTCCGGCGCCGATCCGGTTGCCGACCATTATGGAACAGGCGCTGCCCAGACCGGTAAAGAATATAAGGCATATCCGTTCAATGGAGCCGGCGACATTGTATGAAGCAAGAGATTCGGTGCTGATGTGTCCGTATATCATGGTATACATACTGAATCCCGCAGCCCATCCGACGCTTTGCAACACAACCGGGATCGCTTTTCCGAGGTACATGACAACCTGTTTGCCGCTGAATTGTACCAGATCGCGGAACCGTGCCGCTGCCGGCAGTTTTTTTGAATATGTAATTACCAGTATGATGCACATCTCAACGAAGCGGGCAATGAATGTCGCGTAAGCGGCACCCACAACACCCAGTTCGGGAAAACCGAAGTTGCCAAAAATGAGCAGGTAATTGAGAACGGTATTCAAAATGATGCCGGTAATGCTCGCGGCCATGGGATACAGTACGTTCTCCGTACTCCGCAGGACAACTCCGAATGATGTGGTAAGCGATACGATGATAAAGGTGCATGCGATGATGCGCAGATATGATGATCCAAGAGCCAG
This sequence comes from uncultured Treponema sp., assembly GCA_964592325.1. Classification (GTDB taxonomy): domain Bacteria; phylum Spirochaetota; class Spirochaetia; order Treponematales; family Treponemataceae; genus Teretinema. The sequence continues at coordinate 11,256 of CAZQEF010000010.1, forward strand.
TACCGCCGGATCCGTGGAGAAAAGACGGATAATGAGGTGGGGGACGGTAAATGTAACGGCAGTGAAAACAAGCGCGAGTCCCAGTGTGATCGAAAGGCCGATTCCCATGATCGACCGGATATTATGCAGGTCTTTTCTCCCCCAGTACTGGGCGGTGAAAATGGCCGAGCCGCTTGCCATACCGAAAATGAGCATGAGCAGAATGAAGAAGAACTGGTTCGCGCTTCCAACCGCCGCGATGGATGCTTCACCAAGCCGGCCTATCATGAATACGTCAATAAAATTCAATGATGAAGAAAGGAGGTTCTGGAGAAGGATTGGCAGAACCAGCGCGAGAAGACGGGGAAAGAATGTTTTGTCTTTGGTATAAAACATGATATGCGGCTCCTGTTGCATGCGAAAGATTGATGCAGTGTATCAGGAACCTGTTTTCGCGTCGAGATCAGAAAGAATTTTTTGTATTGCTTTGCTGTAATCGCTGTATCCGCCAAGGGGCTGCAGTTTGATACCGACGCGTGTGCCCCGGCCATTTTGCGATGAATGTACTACAACTCCGTACAGTGGCTGTTCTTTGCCAAGGGGATACAGCACAAGACGGGAACCCGGTATAAAAGCTTCTTCCGGGAGAGCGGAAAGAAAACCGAACCCGTTCAGGCTGAGATCCGTTGTTTGTACTTCCGTTTCACCTTCCTGTCCAAGCAGTATGGTGAAGCGTGTATACTGCCCGGGCAGGTTTTCTGCAGGGATGCGGTATTCCTTGCGAAGCTCTTTTTCACACATAAGTTACCTGATTCTCCGGTATTGGAGACAACCTGTCAAGAAGAGATTTCAACAAGCAAATTTGACATGATCTTCCGGAGGTACCACTCGATATTCTTTTTATATGTATTGTTTGTTACCAGCAACCCGAAGAAACCCCGAAGCCGGACACTGGCGGAATAGGTGATAATTGTCCGGTTGCCGTCTCCGGAAAGACATACGTCATATTGCGCGGACTGAAGCATGCCCGTTTCCCCGGCAAGGACGGCGCTTACCCGTTGAATTGCATCGTCTTCCCCGTAATGGCGGTAAAAATGAAAGGACAGACGTTCGGGGTCCTTCCCCAGGTTTCTGAGAAAGCGGAACTCGACCGTTGCAATCATGCTGCTTTCATCGGGGAATTCAACGCCGGTGATATATACCAGCAGGAACCGGTCCGGGTGCCCCCTGCCATCCAGTCCGGAAAACATCCAGTCATTCCATTCATCGGTGTTTCCAATTACCCGGCGGACGATTTCCAGCGGTGCGGAAATGGTCATGCTTCCTGTCGTTACGTACCGTTTGTC
>CAZQEF010000011.1:0-10121 GCA_964592325.1 uncultured Treponema sp.
ATGTTATGGAGCAGCACGGTGGCTTGTGCCCCAATGGAGTAAATATCCTGCCGTATGGTGGTAAGCGGTGGATCAAAGAGTGTCGCATCATCTATATCATCGAATCCGGTAATAATGTAATCGCGCGGGGCGTATTTTCCTCCCTCGGTAATACAGTTCATGAAGCCGAGGGCAGTTTCATCGCTCGCGCACACAACGGTATCGAACGCTGTTTTATTTGCGAGCAATTCCAGCGCGACTTTGCATCCTGTTGAGCGTCTGTACAGGCCGTGAAACATGAGTGACGGGTCAATCTTTTTGCCGTGTTCCTTCATTGCGTCCATGAACGCCCGTTTCCGCTCTTCCGCTTCGTATCCGTTTGGAGGACCTCCAATGTATACCACCTTCCGGGGATTATGGGCGGTGAACAGATGTTCCATTACCGAGCGCATGGCTTCGTAATTATTGATGAGGACACTTGGAATTCCGGGGACATCGATCCCCACACTCACGGTGGGAATGGGCGCGAATGATTCCAGAAGTGAAAACAGGTCTTCCTTGGGGCAGAATTCTCCCAAAAGAGACGAAAGGGCGATGATCCCGTCGGGTTTGTCTGCTGTTATGAGGTCAAAAATGAAATTGTGTTTCCCTTCGAACCGGGCGGGGGAGTTATAGAAGCCGCCGGTATAAAAAATGACCCGGCTGCCCTGTTGTCGGGCTACATCGGCGACCGCCAGGGCAAAGCCCCGTTCATAAGGGAGTTTGGCTCCCCCCATATGATTGGTCAGGACACCGATTGTCTTGCTCATGTCCTGAATCATAACCCAACCTTAACATTCAGTCAAACCTGGATACATATAATGGAGATTTATTTCGCTTATACGCCGGGCGGTACAGCCGAGAAACTAATACCCGAGCCGCTCGCCTACAATGAGCACGGAGAAGTCACTGGCCAGCGGCCGGCGGCGGAGCAGGGTATAGACGCGACAGATACGGGTTTCCGCGCTGCAGTCGACACAATAGCCGGTTTCCGCGCAGGGATTCCCCGTTCCCAGCCGTTTGTTGTTCGGCGGGGATGCCTCAAGCTCAACGCGGGCCCGCGCTTCTTCGCTGTTCCGGACGATCTTGTTCCATCCCGCGATTACCACTGTTTTTTTCGGGCCGAAGGTGAGCGCGGCAACCCGGTTGCCGTTCGCGTCCACATTGTACAGTTCGCCGTCGAGCGTAATTGCGTTGGTGCCGGAAAGAAAGAGGTCGCTGGTAAGCTGCGCGCGCATGATGTCCATCTTTTCTTCCGGGGAAAGTCCCTTCTTTGAATGATAGAGAAGCGTTGCTCCCGCTTTATCAATGGCGTCGTGCAGGCCGAGCTGGTGAAGGGTCACCGATCCGCCGCATCCCACTGTCATGCCCTGTTTTACCAGGGACAGAACCCACGAAGCAGCTTCCGCTCCGGTCGCCAGGTAGTGCGCGTCGAATCCGTTTTTGTTGAGCGCTTTACAGGCTGCGGTACCGAGAGCTTCGGCGTGCCAGTTTTCAATATCGGCCATGGTTATCCTCCTGTTGCAATACGGTTGCATTAAGGGCTGAACTCATTTACGATTAAGCAGAGGTAGTAGTATGACTCGTATTGTAACGGCTGGCGCGAGTCCGTCAATACAAAAAACAGCCTTTTTCCGCCTGCTTGAACTTGGCCAGGTGAATCGCTCCACCGGATACCGCCTTGACGCGTCCGGAAAAGCGGTGAACGCCGCCCGGGTAATCCATCAGCTTTCACCGGCTTCCTGCGTAAATGTGAGTCCGCTCGGCGAAGAAAACGTGCGGCTCTTTATGCAGCTTGCCGCAAAGGATTCCCTGCCGGTGGTTCCGGTGAGCATTCCCGGAAGAACGCGTTTTTGCTATACCCTGCTTGAACCGTCATCGGGGAGAACCACTGAGCTCGTGGTTGATGAAGACGCGGGACCGGATGATTATCATGCGTATGCCGATGCTTTTGTGGCCGCCGTTTCTGATACGCTTCGAAATGCGCAGGCCTTTCTCCTCGCGGGGAGCCGCCCCGCGTTCTGGCCGGAAGATCTTTATCCCCGGATGGCTGCCGCCGCCCGGATCGCCGGCGTTCTCTTCATGGCTGATTACCGCGGGAAGGATCTTCTCGCGACCCTTTCTGAATATGTTCCGTCAATCATCAAGATAAACGACAGCGAGTTTTGTGAAACGTTTGCCTGTCCGGCGCAATTGAATGACGAACGGCTTGAATGGGAGATCGCGGAGCGGAGCCGCGAATTCAACACGATTTTTGTGGTAACCCGCGGAACGCGTGCTACCATTGCCGCGAAAGCCGGAACGGTGTATACGAAATCCGTACCTGACGTACGGGTACAGAATACTATCGGCTGCGGGGACGCATTCTCTGCCGGATTTCTCCACTCCTTTGTGGCAACAGGCTCCATTGAGGCTGCACTCGATATCGGGACGGATTGTGCGACACGGAATGCCGCCGTAAACCGGCCCGGATCAATTATCCCGGATAAGGAATACAATGAAAGACAGTGAGTTTCTCGAATATTTTACGCGTTTTATTGATGAATGTCCGGTGGAACAGTACAAGTCCGGAAAGCCCTATGTAATCATGGGAGATCTCCATGCCGGAAACGGAGGATCCCGCGACGACATGGCCCGGAACCGGGAGATTGTCCAGACTGTTCTGGGCCGATGGTATCTCCAAAAAAAATATCAGCTCATCCTGAATGGCGATGTGGAGGATGTAAGCAAATTCCGGTATGAGTCGATACGCCATGCCTGGCCCGGACTCTTTGACCTGTTTTACGCGTTCAATGAAAAGGGACGGTTACGCAAGATTATCGGGAACCATGATTTTCCGCTTCTCGGAATACGCGGGTATCCGTTTGAGCTGTTGCCGGGTCTTGTGCTCAAACGCAATGACGACCGTATATTCATTTTCCACGGGCATCAGGCATCGGACCGGTATGTAAAATACGGGAAAATTTCCGAGCTGCTCATACGCTTTCTTCTGAAACCGCTTCCCATACACAACACCAGCGTGTCGCGCGATTCGCGGCGGCGGTTTTTGACCGAACGGCGGGTGTACCAGGCGGTACGCGGTTCCGGAATTATCGGTATAAGCGGGCACACCCACCGGCCCCTTTTTGAATCCCTGTCAAAGTTCGACAACATCCGTTTTACCGTCGAGAACCTCCTGACCGAATACGACAGCGCGTCCCGGAAGCGGAAGAAGGCAATAGAAGAGAAAATCACGATGCTCCGGGAAGAAATGACGGAGCTTTCATCGATAAGCCAGAAACGCCGGAAAACACAGAGTTTGTACGGCGACAGCCCGTTTCTTTTTCCCTGTCTGTTTAACGCGGGTTGCACCACCGGCAAGCACGGTATTACCGTGCTCGAGCTGGAAGATGACTGCATCTCCCTCGTCTACTGGACCGATGGACCGAATACCCGTCCGTATATTACGGCCGAGACGCTTCACACCGATGTACTCGACGGCCGGTGGCACCGGTACATTCTGCACAGCGACAAACTGGAATCACTCTTCAACCGGATCAAGCTTCTGGGAGACGCGTAACCTTCATTACCGGTACCACACATTCATGCTTTCGATGGTTCCGGAAATGTCTGTATTGTTCACCAGCGTGCCCGCATACCGGTAACCGGCTTTCGCAAAGGTGATATTCATGCCGGCCGAAAGGGCACGGGCAATGGTGTAGTGTGTGGTAATCCCCCGCTCAGTCATGGCTTTCTGCATCCTTGCGAGCAGGACCGAGGCAAAGGAGTTTCCGCGATACTCCGGATTGGTCGCAAAGTCGGTAAACTCGACGCTGGAAGTTCCTTCGTCCATCTCGGCCGACGACGCGGCAACAAGCCGGTTTCCGGAGAAAATGCCAAAATACGCAATATGTTCTTCCGTGGTTTTTTGCAGGTACGCAGGATCATGTACCGGAAAGGGATAGGTTTTGAATACCATCGTGTAGAGTTCGGCCAGTTGGGTGCAATCGTCGCTGCCCAGCTCGCGCATGGTGTATCCGTCCGCGAGAGCGGGAGATTCTTCCGGCTTCCGTCCCCGGGCAAGGGAAAGGTTGCGGTCCATGGTTTCCTGTATTTCCGGGCGTACAATCCTCCGTGCTTCGTCCAGGAATTTCCCCATGAAAATGCAGGCTTCTGCGCCATAGTACGACGGAATCCGCGCTTCTTCTTCAAAGCCCTGGGGGCCAAAGAACTCGGCCTGAGACTCCGGTACCTTGATGAAAATCTTGGTGTAGCCGTTATCCCTCACAAGCCGGTTCATGGTCTCAAGAAGTTTTTCCGGGCTGTTTCCGTCCCACTTCATGAGGTAGAGACGGTTGTTCGCCTTTCCATGGTGAAAAAGCGCGCCGTCCGTCTGTTCAATGAGGTCAAAGTCCATCAGGTTCTCCGGTTCATGCGTTCATTATCGGACGGTGTGAGGGAAATGGTCTGGTCTTCATCGGAGAGGAGCCGCTGGATGCCGATGGGGGTGTGTTCTTCGGCGTCGTTCAGGTTGAGCTGCAGGTTGCAGTCTGCGCAGTTACGGTCACAGAACGTGGGTTCGTACGAATCCGGTTCCTTGTAGGTGGTGATGACCCCTTCATAGTTCCTGAGAACCACCTTGTTGGTGGACCATGATATAAGGTAGTTCGGCATGACCGGAATCTTTCCGCCGCCGCCGGGCGCGTCAATAACATAGGTGGGTACCGCGAGCCCGGAGGTGTGGCCGATGAGACTTTCCATTATTTCGATGCCCTTTCCAACCGGAGTACGGAAGTGGGTGAGTCCTTCGGAAAGGTCGCACTGGTAGAGGTAGTACGGACGAACCCGGGCGGTAAGCAGTTTCTGGCAGAGACGTTTGATGATCCGCGGGCAGTCATTGACTCCGGCAAGCAGAACGGTCTGGTTTCCGAGCACCACGCCGCCGTCGGCCAGTCGCGCGAGTGCGCGCCGGGATGCGGCGGTAAGTTCCCGCGGATGGTTAAAGTGCGTGTTCAGGAAAATCGGCTGATATTTCTTGAGCATGGCCACGAGTTTGTCCGTGATACGGAAGGGAAGGACAACCGGCATTCGGCTTCCGATTCGTATTATTTCAACGTGCGGAATCTCCCGGATGGTCTTCAAGAGAAGTTCAAGTTTGTCATCGTCGAGCATGAGGGGATCGCCGCCGGAAAGCAGGACGTCCCTGATTTCTTCATGTTCCCGGATGTACTGTATTGCCGGCTGAAGTTGTTCGAAACTCGGGATGGAGTCATGATCACCGACTTTACGTTTGCGTGTGCAATGCCTGCAGTACATGGAGCACAGATTGCTCACATGAAAGAGTACACGGTCGGGATACCGGTGGGTCAAAAACGGCGCCGGTGAATCCTTGTCCTCGGAAAGCGGATCGCTCATGTCGTACTTCGCCATGACGAGTTCGCTTGCCCGGGGAATGGCCTGCAGGTAGACCGGATCATTGTGGAAGTCGTCAATGTTGATGAGCGAAAGATAGTACGGCGTTACGCTCATGGGGAATTTGCTGGTGGTTTCTTTAAACTGCGCGCGTTCGTCATCGGTGAAATCAAGTCCGGCAATGGACTCAAGCTGTTCAAGCGTGGTAATGGAATGGTGGATTTGCCATTTCCAGTCCTGCCATTTTTCGATATCGGCACCTTTTTCGAGTGTTTCTGCGATAGTTTTTTGTCGGTTGGTAAAAGACATAATTCCTCCGTAAAAAAAACAAAAAGACGTGAAAAATCAATAATAAGAGGCAGGAAATTGATAGGCCTGATTGCTTTATTTTGTTTGTTAACTGATTATAACATAAAAAAAGGGAAAAATCAAGGTTTGAGAGGATGACTATAGTCCAAGGATGTTGGTGGCCAGGGTAAAGTACACCAGAATCCCGGTAATGTCGGCGATACAGGTAATGAGCGGTACGCTGGCGGTAGCCGGATCTGCGCCCATTTTCAGGAATATGAAGGGAAGGGTCGTTCCTACAAGGGCGCCAATGAGAACAATGCTGATCATGGAAAGGGACACTACCAGAACGATTTCCGGCGCGCGGATACTCGCGATGCCGGCGACGCCGAGCCCCATGGTAATTCCAAGCAGCAGGGCGACGCCCAGTTCCTTGAAGATGAGCCGCAGCCAGTCCTTTGTCACTACATCACCGGTCGCGAGGGAACGGATGATGAGCGTTGCCGACTGTGCGCCGGTATTCCCGCCGCTTGCGATGAGCAAAGGCATGAAAAAAACAAGAGATACCGCGGTCTGGATGGTTGTTTCAAATGACGCCAGAACCGCCCCGGAAAGAATGTTCATGAAAACAAGCGCAAAGAGCCAGATGATGCGCTTCCGGTAGAGGTAGGTAACCCCGGCATTGAGCGGGTTGACGTCGATATTCGCCATTGAAGCGAATTTATGGAAGTCTTCGGTGTTTTCTTCCTCGATAACGTCAATGATATCGTCTACGGTAACAATGCCGAGCAAAAACCCCGTTGAATCCGTGACCGGCAGGGCGGTGTGTCCGCTGTCCTGGAATACCGCGATGGCCGATTCCTGATCGTCGGCAGCCTTGAGCGCGGCAAAGCGGTTGTCCATGATCGATTCGACCGTCTGTTCCGGGGCCGCAAGCAGAAGATCCCTGATGCGTACATCGTCCACCAGTTTTCCCTTGCGGTCGGTCACATACAGCACGTTCATTATTTCAGACTCGCGGCCGTGCTCACGGATGTAGTCCAGTGTTTCCCGGATGGTGAAGTCCTGCTTTATTGCCAGAAAGTCCGGGGTCATGAGACGCCCGATACTGTGTTCCGGGTAGGCAAGAAGCTTGATTGCCACAAGACGTTCAGAGGGGGTAAGAATCTCCAGAAGCTTTTTTGCGAAATCTCCCGGCAGTTCCTCGAAGAGTTCCGTGCGGTCGTCCGGATTCATGTCTTCAAGCAGTTTTGCCAGAAGTGCTTTGTTGCTGTTCAGTGTTTCAACAAGGTCGGTCTGGGTTTCAACGTCGATGTGGTGGAATACTTCCGAAGCCAGGTCGTGTGGCAAAAGGCGGAAGAGGATTGACGCTTCTTCCGATGAGAGCTCCTCAATAAGGCCGGCAAGTTCAAAGGGTTCAAGGACGGAAACCGCCTGACGCAGTTTTCGATACTCACGTTCGGTGATCATTGTACTGAGCGTATCAATGTCAATTTCCCTGGTCATGGTCATTTCACTGTCCGGCATACAAGAGCCCTCCCGGTTCAGCCATGGGAGCGGAACGCAAGAATACTATAGCAAATTTTCGCTGAAAAGGGAAATAAAAAAGGTTTAGTGATTCCGGTTATTGCTCCGGGTTCTTTTTTTCCGTCCGGAATTCCCTGGGCGATTTCCCGGTGGTCTTTTTAAAGAGGAAGCTGAAGTAATGCGGATCGTTGTATCCCACCTCATACGCGATTTCGCTGCTCCGCATGCCTGTGGATGAGAGAAGCTGTTTCGCCCGGGTTATACGCGTGCAGGTTAGATACTCAATGAAGGTATCGCCGGCTTCCTGCGAAAAAACCGTGCTGAAATGATTTGGACTGTAGTTTACTTCCGCGGCTACGGTATTGAGTGATATGTCGGGATCAGCGAAATGTTCCTGGATATACCGTTTCGCCCGCTGAATGACGGTGTTATGGCCCGAACCTTCATGAAGCAGGAGATTCGGCAATCGCGGAAACATCTCCCGGCTGCAGTTCTTTCGGGAAAATGTCTGCATGGCTGCCTCCGAATTCGGCTGCAAGTTTCCGCGCCGCCACAATGATGTCGTAGAGAAGGTAGTAGGCAATATTTCCGGGTCGGGACCCTGACTCATCAAGTATGGCAGAGTACTGTTCAACAATGCACTCCACATCTTCCTCTGTGGCATGACGAAGGCGGATGACAACCGGATCCGCTCCGATGTCGGCATGAGGGGAATTGTTGGACGGATGAATGTCATGTACCCCGATGATCATGTGCCGTCCGGTCGCGGAAAGATATTTGAGCGCGTTTTTTGCTTCCGACCAGGACTGGGGAAGCGATCCGATGCGGTGTACGCAGGAACCGATACCCACGGAGAGCAGGATGCCGGTATTGCGTTCCGCTTCGAATTTTATCCCCTGTGCCAGCGAATATGCCGATTCCTCGACCGCTTCGTTGTCGTCGCCTTTGACAATGAAGGTTATGGTATCCACTCCGCTGGAAAAACTGATGATTCCGTCCGACGCGGAAACAAGGGAATCAATAATGCCTTTCGCCCGCTCGATTTCCGCAGAGTCCGGTTTGTCACAACCGAGTTCGGCAATAACGACCGAGTATACCCGGGAAAGGATATCAATATTGAATTCGCGCGCCTGTTCAAATACTGATCCGGAGACCGCTGCGCTCGCAACCAGGTCGCACAGCCACTTTTCCCTGAGGAGGTCATTGCTGGAGAGAACACGCCGTTTGAGACGTTCCGTATCATTGCGTTGTTTCTTTTCCTCTTCGATACGGAGCGCAACCTTGTGCAGGCACTCAAGCATGTTTGCCGATGAAACCGGTTTCAAAAGGTATTCCTCAACGCCGATTGATATTGCCTCCTGGGCATAGGAAAACTCATCGTGTCCGGAAAGGATGATTATCTTGATCCATGGCTGCGTCTTTTTTACGATTCGCGCCAGCGCAAGTCCGTCGAGAAACGGCATGCGTATGTCGGTTATGAGAATGTCGGGTTTCAGGTCCTTGAGGATGGCCAGGGCCATTTCGCCGTCGGGAGCTTCTCCGGCGAGGGTATATTCGGTATTTTCCCAGGGTATGTTGTTCCGGATTCCTTCCCGGACAACAACTTCATCATCAACCAGAAATACGCTATACATTTTCGGCAACCTCCGGGAGGGTCAGGGTTACAACGGTTCCTTTTTTCCATTCGCTGACCAGGGAAAACGATGCGTTTTCACCGTAGTACAGGCGGAGCCGCCGGGTGACGTTGAACAGGCCGTACACGTCTCCCGGCTCATGGTTTTCCGGATCCGCGTTTATCTGTTCCAGTACCGCCGCGAGGCGATCTTCCTGCATTCCGCAGCCGTTGTCTGTTATGGTAAAAACCATGAACGAACCTTCTCTTCTGCCAAGAATGGTTATGGTTCCTTTCCCGCGTTTGTTTTTTATTCCGTGATAGAGGGCATTTTCCACAAGCGGCTGCAGGAGCAGTTTGAGTATTCTGTTTGAAAAAAGGGTTTTGTCAATATCGATCGTATAATCAAGGATGTCGCGATAGCGGATTTTCTGGATTACCAGATAGCTCTGAATGTGTTCTATCTCCTGTTCAACGGAAATCCATTCCCTCCCCCTGCTCAGGGAAACACGAAAAAAGCTGGAAAACGCGCGGGTGATGTCTATGACCTGTTCACTTTTTCCGGCTTCCGCGAGCCAGATTATGGTATCAAAAGTATTGTAGAGAAAATGAGGGGTAATCTGTGCCTGGAGCGCCTTCATCTCGGACTTTTGCAGATTCTTTTGCTCCCTGATGTTTGTGTCTATAAGACTCCGGATTTGCTTTGCCATAAAATTGAGGTTTTCGGTCAGGTTATCCAGCTCATCAACATGGGGAATAGCCGCCCGTGCTTCGAGATCTCCTGCGGCGATACTGGATGAAAGTTTTTCAAGTTCCCTGATGGGATTATTGATGCTCCGGGAAACTGACTGTTGCGCGTATACGGCAAAGATGGTAACACACAGCAGTACCAGACCTTGCAGTGCGGCAAGCATCCACACGGTTGTTTTTATCCGCTCATTTGCCCGTGCCGATGATTCTGTCTCCAGAACAATGAAATCCTGCAGTATGTCCGAGATAAGTGATGAAACGCCCCTGATTTCTTCAAGTATTTCTTCGTTTTGATCAACGGTCGCATCCTGTGCCATCTGGTCTCCGAGCCGGTCTACATATCCGGTCAGGGTGCCGAGCGCACGGTCGGTAACCTCGAGCAGTTGCCGGTTTTCCCGGGAAGACGTCGTCTTCATCAGACGCGACAGTTCTTTCTTGATCAGGATGATGACGTTATACTGGTTTCCTTCAGTGAACTTTTTGTTGCCGGCAACGATCTCCCATACCGCGTTTGATACATCATTTTTAATCACCT
>CAZQEF010000011.1:10131-12528 GCA_964592325.1 uncultured Treponema sp.
TGACTTGAAAGGTGAGACGCCAGCCGCCCGTGACATCATTTTTAATCACCTGATTGAGCTCATTTGCCTTGCTGACATTCGTTATCATGCGGTCGTATACTGCCGTCTGGACGATTGAACTGATGATGGTAGTCGCCGGGAGAAGAAGCATGAGCGCGATAATGATCATGTAGGAGGCACGGAGTTTTTGGGCAATGCTCGCTATTCTCGGAACGGTCATGTCAGTATCCGCGCGGAGGAATGGAATCCAGATCCGGGTCGTCTTCCGTAAAAACCTGTTCTTCCACATGGAGCAGCCGGGGAATTTCCTTCCCCTCTGCCAGTTGAATGGCAAGATCCATAATATCCGGTCCGAATTTCGGATTGCACTCTATGACGCAGTTTACTTCGCCCGCGCGGAGAGCGTCGATTGCCGCCTGTTCGGCGTCGATGGTAACGATAACAATGTCCCTGCCGGGACGTATCCCCTTTTCTTTCATGGAATCGATTATGCCCAACGTCATGCTGTCGTTATGGGAATAGATCACGTCTATCACCGGGTATTCATCGAGAATGCGGTTGGCGATTTCATATCCCTTTGACCGGAGAAAATCGCCGTCTTCGCTGTGAATGATTTCAAAGTTATCGTGTCCGGCAAGACCTTCCCTGAAACCGCGGGCTCGTCCCTGCGCCGGTGAGGACCCTTCCGTTCCGGCTATTTCGACTATTTTGATCGGTTCCGCCCGATACCGGCTGTACGGGGAGCCGGTACTGAATTTTTTGATGATGAAGCGTGCGGCATTCCGCCCTTCTTCCATACTGTCGGTCCCGATAAATCCCGCGTACAGTGACTCATCGCTCGTTTCCAGTTTACGGTCGGTTGCCAGAACAGGGATTCCTGCTTCCTTTGCTTCGCGGAGCACATTGTCCCACCCGTCGGCAACGAGCGGCGCGAACGCGATAACATCGACCCGGTATGCGATAAAGGACCGTATCGCCTTGATCTGGTTTTCCTGTTTTTGTTCGGCGTTTTCATACAGCAGCCGGATTCCCTTGTTCCGTGCCGCTTCATGAATTGACCAGGTATTGTGTTTGCGCCAGGCGCTTTCAGCGCCGATCTGTGAAAAACCGACGATAATGCCCGTTGCCTCACCATCCTGATCAGGCGCCGTATCTTCAATACCGACAGAAACAAGAGAAAGAAGCATAAAGAGACATCCAAGCATTATCGCGATAATCGCGATAAACGCGAATACAATTCCTTTTCGTAAACCCATTCCGCCTTTTGCCATACACCACTCCAGTTCGATTCTACGGATTACAATTATACCCGGTATTGATATGAACACAAGGACGATATGTTTTCTTCGTGTCGGGTAACGGCAGAATCAAAAAAAAATGGATTCATGTTGACGGCACCGGGAACCTCTGTTACGCTGTGTGTAGGTACACGCAATGACAGTATTTGAAATAGCGGAAAAGGCAGGCGTCTCCATTGGCACCGTTGACCGGGTTCTCCACAACCGGGGGCGTGTTTCCGCGAAGACGAAAGAGAGAATACAACAGATAATTGACGAGGAAGGGTATCAGCCGAATCCGCTCGCCCGTCACTTGCGGAGAAAAGAAAAAATCCGTATCGGGGTACTTATTCCCCGCCATGATTCGGAGTCAGGCTACTGGCGGCTTGTCTGGAACGGACTGAAAAAAGCCGTTGCAGAATTCTCGGCCTTTTCTTTCGAGTTGATGGCTTTTGAATTCACCCGCCCGAATCAACAATCCCTGAAGACTGCCTTCACGAAAATGCAGGAGGCTGACTGTACCGCCTGGATACTCGCCCCGGTCATGCAGGAGTCCTGCTTGGCGCTGATGGACTCCGCCGGAGACCCCCGGCCGTTCATCTGTATAGATTCCCCGCTGCCCGGTTCCGCGGCCCGTTCGACCATTGCGCAGGATCCGTTCCGGGGAGGGTTTCTTGCCGGAAAGCTTTTACATCTGCTTGTTCCCCATGGTACCTGTTTCGGGGTTATCCGCCCGTATACCGGGGCGCACAACCTGAATGAGCGTTACCGCGGGTTTGCGGAGTGGTTCACGCGTAACGGTACCGGTTCGGTCGTTGATATTGTCTGCTCGGAAGATAATCAAAAAGACACGGATATGATGCTCGACAGGATCTTCGCTGCAAATCCCGAACTTTCCGGGCTCTTTACGGTTTCATCAATCTCCCACAAGATTGCGGACTATCTTGAGCGCCGCAAACTGAGAAATCGAGTGAAGTTAATCGGATATGATCTGGTTCCCAAAAACGAACAGTTTCTGAGAAACGGAAAGATTGACTGCCTCATTTCGCAGCGGCCGGAAGAACAGGGCCGTCTGGCGATTCAGGAAATATACAAAACTTTCGTCCTTCAGGAAAAAACG
>CAZQEF010000012.1:0-6932 GCA_964592325.1 uncultured Treponema sp.
CCCCCCCAGATGATAAGCGGTATCGGTGCCGAGTACATCAACGGTGTTGTCCGTCAGGAAGAGGGATATCTTATTGTTCTGGATATTCGGCGACTTTTTGATCCGAAAGAACTGCAAAAGTTAGTCAGTCTTTAATTACATATCACATAAGTATTGGAATAGTATGAAATTACCTGTATACAGCTCAACGATTCGTAGAAAAGAAATGGACGCGGTTTTAACAACCATGGTCTCGGAAAGAATTGGTCCGGGGGAGATGAATCAAAAGCTCTCACAGTTTGCACGTGAGGTTTTTGCCTGTGAAGGTGTCGGTGCATTCAGAAGTACCGCCATTGCCCTGGAGTATGCTCTTTGTTCACTGGATTTACCGGCGGGATCGGGAGTTGTTCTGTCAGCACTTGCACCTTTCTGGCAATACCAGGCGGTTGTGCGTCTCGGGTATGATCCGGTTATCGCGGATGTAAACCCGGACACGGCGCTGATTACTCCGGAAACAGCAGAAGACGCAATTGCACGAGGTGGCCGGGTAATCCTTGCCCATGAATCTCTGGGCTTCCTGCCGGATTTGCCGGCGCTTCTTGCTTTGAATATTCCTGTAATAGAGGATGCTTCCCAGAGTATTGGTGCGACTCTGACGGGAAAGCAGTCTGGTTCTTTTGGAATGTTCACCATTATCGGTCTGGAAGAAACTGATTTTCTTACTGCAGGCGGAGGCGCCCTTCTTCTTGCTCCTGAACGTCGTAACGCGGTGGTTCTCAAACGTTTGTACGATGAGGCACCCTTAACTGACATCCTGCCCGACATCAATTCTGCGCTCGGATATGTTCAGCTCAAGGAAATGAACCGTAATACGGCATTACGTGCGGAAATTGCGGCGGCTTTTACCCGCGCGCTCATGCAAAGCCGTCATCGGACTCTTCTTCAGCAGGGAGAGGGTACCAGCGCGGTGTATTCATTTCCGGTTGTTCTTTCGAGTGGTTTAAAAGAAGTCCGTCAGTATGCGTCCCGCAAGGACATTGAAATTGACCCGGTATTTGAGTCATCCATAGCAGGAAAACTTGGAGATGCACTGGAAGGATGCATCAATGCAAAATCCCTTTTGATGAGGTGTGTTCTTTTCCCGCTGTATCCCCGGCTGGGGAATGCCAATGTCGCGAAGATTTCAAAGGTGCTCGCGACGCTGCCGTGATCCAGGAGGATCGTTTATGCGAAAAGCGATCGCAATTGTTAACACATCGAAGCCGGAATCCAAACGAATAGCTCAAGAAATTCGTAAGGAACTTCTGGCCAAAACTGTCTCCTGTGACATATATACTTTTGATGGTATAACTGATTCAAACACCTTTGATTCATACGATTTCGCCATAACCCTTGGCGGTGACGGTACCGTATTATACGCGGCCCGTCATTGTTCACGAAAAGGAATTCCCATTTTCCCGGTTAATCTCGGAGAGTTCGGTTTTATTGCCGGAATCCAGCCTGACTCATGGAAGATGCCGCTTCATTTATTTCTGGAAGATACCATCAAGACGAGTGAACGGATGATGCTTACGGTACATGTCGAGCGTTCCGGTCGAACGGTGTTCACGGATGATGCACTCAACGATGCGGTTATTTCCGGCAGTGGTATTGCGCGCATCGTTCATCTGTCCATTACTTTTAATGGAGTTTCATTCGGATCATACAAGGCCGACGGTGTTATTGTTGCCACACCGACAGGATCCACGGCGTATGCGGCGGCGGCGGGCGGTCCAATTCTTGCTCCGGATCTTGATGCTTTTGTCCTGGCGCCGATTTGCGCTTTTTCCCTGTCAAACAGGCCCATTGTACTTCCATCAACGGGAACTATGACGATTTGCGTAGAACAGATGCGCCACGAAGCTGCGATCATCACTCTGGACGGGCAGGAGGTGTTTCCCCTGAAAGAAGGTGATGTGGTTGTGATTGACAAGGCGCCCAACCCTGCGCTGCTGATTGGCTGTGATACTGATGTTGTCTACACGGCTTTGCGATCAAAATTGAACTGGTCGGGAGCCCCCGTTTTTATTTCTTCGGGAGGAACCAATGCTTGAGGACCTCACGGTAAAGGATTTCGCGCTTATTGATTCGGTTTCCCTTGAATTCCCCGAAGGATTCTCGATTCTGACTGGAGAAACCGGCGCGGGAAAATCGATTCTGATCGGTTCCTTGACCTTTCTTCTCGGAGGGAAGGCCAGTGCCGATCTGATACGAACCGGCGCGGAAGAAGCCCGCGTATCCGGTACGGTATATCTCGAGGAAACTGCTGTTGCTGCGCGTGAATGGCTGAGCAGTCACGGAATTACCCCGGAGAATGACCGTGTCCTGGTCCGTCGGGCCATGCGGTCTACGGGCAAGAGCGCGAGCTGGATTGAAGATACGCCGGTAACACGCACCGAACTGGTGGAATTCACTTCGTACCTGGTGGATATCCATGGTCAACATGAACATCAGTCCCTTCTCCGTGTTGAAGAGCACCGTCGCTTTCTTGATGCCTTTGCGGGTATTGAGGCCGAGGTAAAGGACTTTACCTCGATGTATACGTCATTGGCGGCAAAACGAAAACTTTGCGACGAAATGAGTACCTCGGAAAAAGAACGTACCGAAAAAGCCGAGCTTCTCCATTTCGCGATAGAAGAAATTACCGCTGCAAAGTTATCCCCCGACGAGGAAGATGAGCTCGCTGCGGAAGAAATGCGCCTGTCCCAGCATGAAAAACTGTTTGCACTCGTTGACCAGCTCACCGAATCATTGTCCTCCTCCAACGGAGCGGTTCCATCACTAAAGCGTTCCCGCGCACAGCTTGAGTCCGCGTCCGCAATAGATTCATCCCTTTCATCGTTTCTTTCCCGCCTTGAAAATACGTACTATGAACTGGATGATCTTGCCGATACGCTTCGGCAGTATCATGCCGGGCTCACTTTTGATCCTTCGCGGCTTGAGTATGTTCAGGAGCGCCTGTCACTTATTTTTCGGTTAAAGAAAAAATACGGTGGAACACTTAAGGATGTTATCGACTATGTTGACGATGCTGAAGCACAGCTGTCACAGCTTGAGGGGTGGGAATCGAACCGGAAACAGGTGGAGGCTGAAATATCGGAGCTTGAAAAATCCGTTTATCGTGCGGGGACGCTATTGTCGGAAAAGCGCAAGGAAGCTGCCGGCGGGCTGCAGAACAGGGTCGAAGAGATTCTTAAGAGCCTCGGCATGCTCTCAACACGTTTCAGGGTTCAGTTAACACTTCGTGAAGGAACCGATACCATACAAAAATCCGGTCCATACGGGTTTGACAATATCGAATTCATGATCAGCCCGAATGCGGGCGAGCCCCTGCGTCCCCTGGTAAAGATTGCCTCGGGGGGTGAACTTTCACGGGTTATGCTTGCGCTTAAAACCGTGCTTGCCTCTGCCGATGAGGCCGGAACGCTCATTTTCGACGAGATAGATACCGGAATAGGCGGCGAAGTGGCTCTTTCGGTTGGCGCCCACCTGAAATCGCTTTCAGCAAAAAAGCAAATTATATGCATTACACATCTGGCAAGTATTGCTGTTCGTGCCGATAATCAGATTAAGATCGAAAAGACGGTATTGTCGGGTAAAACAAGTACGCGTGCATTTCCTGTTTCAGGACCACAGCGGGTTGAGGAAATTGCCCGGATGCTCGCAGGAGACGGCATGAGTGCTGCGTCGGTGCAGCATGCGGAGGAACTGCTTTCACGATATGCTGTCTAGGTAATAAAGAGGAGTTTGTACATGGCAAAGGTAACCGAATCGGCCCGGCAGGTGTATGCTGAACGTGTCGCCGAGTATCAGCAGCAGATAGACGCGCTGTTGATCCGGGAAAAGAACATGGTCAACATGATTGAAAAGGATTCAAACGGTGCCTCCTACAAACGTCTCATGCTTACCGATGAAATGCTGTTCCTTACCACGCTTTTTCTTGCGAAACATTATCTTTCCGTAAGTGAACTCGGGGTAAAAAACGAAGACGCGCTCAATGATGCACGTAAAACGCTGTATAAAGCGGTCATCTATCTTGAAGAGGTTGTGACCAATTATATCGATGCGGCTTTTTCGGAATATGAAGATAAAATTTACGAAATTCGCAATCTGCCGGAATCAAAACGGTATTATCTCGTACGCAAACTGGGTCTTGCGATTCGGCTTGTTGTTGACGCGTACGGTGATAATACAAAATGGCGATGGACTTTCGTTGAACTGGAAGCACGGTTTGCTGCGATAGCGAAAAATATCCTTGATCTCAAGACTGCTTCCAAAAATGGTCTCGATCCCCACTCTCCCGAATATGATGATACGGTATTCCACCTGCGTCTGGTCAAGCGCCTGCTTCAGCAGGCGGCAGACCGGTACCGGGAGAAATATGAGCTTTCCACCGGTCGTATCGATGATTTCCGTCTTGCCATCAATTACCTTCTTGCGCTTCGGCGTATCCATATCATTCTCGGAGAATCAACCGAAGCAGAAGAAATAAAGCGTAAAGCAGGCATATGGAAAGAAAAGATGGAAAAGGATCACAAGAAGAAGGAATCGGAGAAAAAATGACCAAACGGTCAATTATTCTTGATGTAGATACCGGACACGATGATGCGGTTGCCATCATGATGGCAGGCCGCAGCAGACAGCTGCATCTTGAAGCGGTAACCGTCACTGCCGGAAATCAGACACTGCCGAAAACGCTCAGGAATACATTGAATGTCTGTTCGGCACTTTCAATTCATGTACCGGTGTATCCGGGGATGCGGGGACCCATGCACCGAAAACTGGAACCTGCTCCGCTCATTCACGGTCAGTCAGGTCTTGACGGTCCGAAATTTCCCGAATATACGCTTAAAAGCAAAAAGGAACACGCGGCGGTTTTTCTAGCCCGCCGCATCATGGAAGCTCCTTCAGGAGATATCACGGTTGTTGCTACCGCACCGCTTTCAAATATCGCCATGGCCTTGTTGCTTGAACCGTCAATTGCGCGGAGAATGCGTGAACTGGTCATTATGGGCGGAGCTTCAGGTCGCGGCAATATTACTCCTTCTGCGGAATTCAATATATATGCGGATCCTGAAGCTGCCAGCATTGTGTTTTCAAGCGGGGCTCCCATTACGCTTGTTCCGCTTGACGTAACCCGTACGGTTACGCTGACAAAGGAGCGTCTGGCCCATCTTTCCCGGGTCCCCGGGAAAGCGACCGGTTATTTTACTGCGAGTATGACCTGTTATTCTGCAGCCTGCTCGAAATATATCGGAGAAAGCGCATCCATGCATGATCCCTGTTGTATCGCCTGGCTTGAAGAACCTGACATGTTTACTACTGAACAGAAATATATTGCCGTTGAGACGGGAAGTCAGCTAACCCGCGGGGCAACGGTGGTCGACCATGCGGGCGTTCAGAAAAATGATCCAAACGTCCGTCTTGTTACTTCAATCGACACGGAGCGGTTTTGGGCTCTGCTCGAAGAAGCGCTTCAACGGTACAGGAATCTGGCATAGCCCCCTGTGCTCCTTCTCCGGTTACGGAGAGGGCCCCCGCCGCGTTTGCGTACCGCAAAGCTTCATCAGTCGGCAATTTCATGGCCATTGCAGCTGCAAAGGCCGCATTATATACGTCCCCGGCGGCTGTAGTGTCTATCGCTTTAACTGAAAATGACGGGCAGAAAATTCTTTCCGTGTCGTTAAAATACCATGAACCGGTTTCTCCGGCCTTGATGATAACAGAACCCGCTCCCCGTGACAGAATGATATCGGCAGCCCGGCAGGCGGATGCGTCATCTTCGGGAAAGATACCGGTCAGTTTTTCTGTCTCACTCTGGTTTGGGGTTGCAAGATCGATGTGGGGCCAAAAGTGATCATCAAGCGGTATTGCCGGCGCCGGATCAAGGATGGTGTATGCGCCGGCTGTATGCAGCGTCTCCAGCAGTTCGGCAACTGCCCCGGTGGGTATTTCAAGCTGAAGCAGGCAACAAAGCCGTGTCGGGTCGGGAAATGTATCAAGCAGTGATGTGCATAATCGTTGCGCCCAAAGACGGTCACAATTCCCGTTCGCACCGGGAACAACCACAATTCGGTTGTTGGCCTTTTCGTCAATTTCTATGAGCGCCATGCCGGTTGGCAACGCTGATTTGCTGATACGGCTGATATCTATCCCGTTTTCACAAAGATTTTCTGTTGCCCGTCTTCCATCGTCATCATCACCGGTCTGTCCGGAAAAGCATACGGTACGTCCCGATCCGGCAAGTAAACGTGAAAGAGCGACGGCCTGGTTCGCTCCTTTCCCCCCGAAGGACCGTGAAAACGAAGTACCAGTCACGGTTTCTCCCGGTTTCGGCAAAGAATTTACCCGGATGTTGTAATCAATATTGATGCTGCCGGCTACAAGAAATGTGTCAATCAAACAAGTTTTCTCCCTTCTATTGAGTTATCAAGTAAATGCTCTTATACTGAATATTGTTGACGTTCAGATTAAGTTACGTCAAGTAAATCAGGAGGGTTTATGAAAAAGATTCTTGTGTGTGTACTTGTAACGCTTATGGCGTTCTCTCTGTATGCCGGAGGCGGAACGGATACCGCTTCTGCCGATGGTCGTCCGACCATTCGCCTGATAACCGATGCGACAGGTATAGATGACAAATCATTTAACGCTGCGGCCTGGCGGGGTATTCTCTCGTTCTATGGAGACACCTGGGAGAATCAGAAAAACCGCGGCGTGAAGTACGACGTTGTTACCTGTCCGACCCAGGATCGTTATATCCCGACCATCAAGCAGGCTTCCGATGAAGGGTATGACCTTATCTGTGTCACCGGTTTTACTTTCGCGGACGCCCTGGGCGAGGTTGCCCAGCTTTATCCCGATCAAAAGTACATGATCGTGGATGTTGACTGGGTGTCTCTGCCGAATGTCATGCA
>CAZQEF010000012.1:6942-10054 GCA_964592325.1 uncultured Treponema sp.
CGTTTGCAGAGCATGAAGGATCCTATCTCGTCGGTGTTATCGCGGCGCTCAAGGCACAGGCCGACGGCATCAAGAATCCGCGTTTCGGCTTTATCGGCGGTGTTCCCGGTGCGGTCATTACCAAGTTTGAAGTCGGTTATATTCAGGGAATTCGTTCGATTCTCCCGGAGGCCGAAATTGTTGACTATTATGCGAATGACTGGGGAAAACCGGAGCTTGCCAAAGCTCAGGCCAAGAACTGGTATGATTCCGGTGTATATACAATATATTCAGCTGCTGGCGGAACCGGAAACGGAACGATCGCACAGGCAAAGGAATACCGGATACTGGGACGCAATGTATGGGCAATCGGCGTAGATTCGGATCAGTATGAAGAGGGTGTTTACCGGGATGGTGAATCCGCGGTTATCACTTCAATGCTGAAGAAAGTAGAATCATCAACAGCTTACGCGCTGAAGGCTGTCCAGGACGGTTCCTTTGCTTCGAAGGTTGTTGTTCTTGACATGAAGGCAGAAGGCATAGGGTATTCCTCACGAAACAAAGCCCTTGGTTCAGACATCGTCGGAGAGGTTGAAAAAATCAAGCGGGATATCATAAACGGCAAGATCAAAGTAATTGCCACATACCGTGAAGCACTTGCGGCAAAGGCGGTTCCCGCAGGACTTGGAGCAAAAGACAACTAAACTGACCCGGAATTAACGGGCTGTCCGGTTGTATTCAACCGGACAGCCCTTTTTTAAAACATGACGGTGTCCTGCAAGGAGACGACAATGGAATCTGCCGCAATTGAGTTGCGAGGAATAACCAAAATTTTTCCCGGTGTGATTGCGAATGATCATATCAATCTGACAGTCAGGGAACATGAGGTACATGCCCTTCTCGGTGAAAACGGGGCAGGCAAATCGACCCTCATGTCGGTCCTTTTCGGCATATATGATCCCGATGATGGAACAATTCGTGTACGGGGAAAAGAAGTAGAGATCAAGGATCCCAATGCGGCTACCAGCCTGGGAATTGGTATGGTTCACCAGCATTTCAAGCTTGTGCATAATTATACCGTAACGGAAAATATTATCCTGGGCATGGAATCCACCAATCGCCTTGGCATGCTTGATCTCGCCGCGGCTGAAAAAAAGGTCGCGAAACTTTCAAAACAATACGGTCTCATGGTGAACCCTTCGGACCGTATAGAAGATATCAGTGTCGGCATGCAGCAGCGTGTTGAAATTCTCAAAACATTATACCGTGACGCGAATATTCTTATTCTGGATGAACCGACTGCCGTATTGACTCCCCAGGAAATCGATGAACTCATGGATATTATCAGGCGGCTCCGGGATGAGGGGAAGACGGTTATACTCATTACCCATAAACTGAAGGAAATAAAGGAAGTTGCCGACCGCTGTACGGTGCTTCGACGGGGAAAGAGCATTGATACCGTAATGGTATCGGACGTGAGTGAACAACAGCTGGCGGAAATGATGGTTGGTCGCGCCGTGCGCTTTGATATTGACCGCGCTCCGGCTCAACCCGGCAAACCGCTTTTGAAGGTTTCGAATTTGTGTTGCAGAAACTCACGGGGAATCATGGCCGTCAGGGATATTTCGTTTGAAGTCCGTTCAGGTGAAATACTCGGTATTGCCGGTGTGGACGGCAACGGACAGACAGAGCTTATATATGCCATAACCGGAATGATGCCGCTGGAAAGCGGTTCGATAACGCTTGACGGGCAGGACATTTCAACCTTTTCCATAAAGAAACGTATTGAATCCGGTCTCGGGCATATTCCGGAAGACCGGCAGCGTCATGGCCTCGTCATGAATTTCAGCATTGCCGAGAACTTTGTTGTCAAAAACTATGATAAGCCGCCGTATTCATCGCCGCTGGGAGTTCTTGATTATGCGGCAATAACGGGACATGCAAAAACGCTTATAGACGAATATGATATAAGGGCCGGTGGCGGACCGGACATGCCGGTCAGGAACATGTCGGGAGGAAATCAGCAAAAAGCCATTATTGCAAGAGAGATTGATCTTTCTCCGGATATGCTTATCGTTGCCCAGCCGACACGGGGTCTTGATGTCGGCGCTATTGAATACATACGCAAACGAATAGTTGCTGAACGGGACAAGGGTCGCGCGGTGCTTCTTGTTTCATTCGAGCTGGATGAAATCATGAATCTTTGCGACCGTATAGCCATATTGTCCCACGGGGAGATTGCCGGTATTTTCAGGGAAGGTGAAGTTGATGAACACGAGATCGGATTCATGATGGCCGGTTCAAAGAAGAATGAGCAAACGGAGGAAACTGTTTCATGAATACTGAAAAGAAAAAAAGAACACTCCGTGAGCTCGTCATGACTTCGGATGCCGCGCTTTCGGTAATGGTTGTGATGCTCGGTTTTCTGTGCGGTACCATTCTCGTACTCATGGTTGGGCGTAATCCTGCGGGAATGTACAAAGCCATCCTGCAGGTTGTTACCGGGTATAACATTGACCGGAACCGGTTCTATATACGATATGTCGGGGAATGGCTGGCGCAATCGATGCCATTTATCCTGTGCGGTCTTTCAATGGGTTTTGCGGCCCGTTGCGGCCTTTTTAATATCGGCGGGGAAGGGCAGTACGTTGTCGGTTTGACTGTTGCCCAGTTTGTTGCGATTCTGGGACCGCAAATTGACGGTTTCCACTGGCTTTTCGCGCTTGTTCTGGCGGTGCTTGCCGGAGCGTTCTGGGGAGGTATCGTCGGTTTTCTCAAGGCGCGGTTTGAAGTTTCGGAGGTTGTAGCAACAATCATGCTCAATTATATAGCCCTGTATGCGTCGCGCATTCTGATCATGCGTATTCCCGGAACCAATACCTACCGTACTCCGACATATCCGGATACAGCAATGATCAAATCGGACTTTCTTCAAAAGATAACCGGTGGTTCAATGCTGAATCTCGGGATAATTTTCGTGTTGCTCTCCGTTATCGTGTACTGGTTCATCATGGAGAAAACCCGCACCGGATTTGCGCTGCGGGCTACCGGTTTCAACAAGGAGGCGGCACGGGCAAGCGGTATTCCGGTTATTCGCAGCATCATCCTTTCAATGGCGATCGCGGGTGCCTTC
>CAZQEF010000012.1:10064-12138 GCA_964592325.1 uncultured Treponema sp.
GCGCTGGGATCTTTCCGCTTTGGACGGGTTCTTGCGGGAAACGACGGATATGGTTTTGCGGGAATCGCTGTTGCGCTTGTGGGAAACAGTACGGCCTTCGGTACCCTGCTGTCTGGACTTCTGTTCGGTATGCTGTCAAGCGCCCAGCCGCTTATGGAATCGAATCGGATACCAAAGGAGATCACTTTCATCATACAGGGTCTGGTTGTTGTGTTTATTGCGGTTCGCACCGGAATCAGAATTTTCCTCCGATACACACAGAAGAAAACGGTTGTTCAGGAGGTTTCAGAACATGAGTGACATCTTTGGTAAAATTCCCACAATTCTCATGCTTGTTTCCCCCATACTCATAACCGCAACCGGCGGCATGATATGCGAGCGGTCGGGTGTTGTAAACATCGCGCTTGAAGGACTGATGGTTTTTGGAGCATTCGCGGCGGCTACGGTACACTTTTTTCTTGAACCTGTTCTGGGGTCCCAGTCAATCTGGATTGCCCTGTGTGCCGGCGCCTTTTTTGCAATGATTTTTTCAACGATCCATGCCTTTGCATCAATCTCGCTGAACGCAGACCAGACTGTTTCGGGTACCGGTATCAATCTTCTTGCAACCGGCGTTACCATCTTCCTGTCGCAAATTCTGTTCCGTATGGACAGGACCCGACAGTTCCGGCTTGGCATGATGCCCGGACCCGGCGGTATATACCCGACCGCCTTTATTGCATTTGCGGTTATTGCTGCAACCTGGTTCATGCTTTACAAGCGGCCGTTTGGCCTCAGGCTCCGTGCCTGCGGTGAGAATCCGCATGCCGCCGCTTCGGCAGGCATCAATGTGCGGAATATGCGTTATACCGCGGTAATGCTTTCGGGTCTGCTTGCAGGGCTTGCAGGCGGTTGTCTTGTATTGACAACCAACACACAGTTCAATTCAACGACGGTAAACGGTCATGGCTTTATTGCACTTGCTGTTGTTTCATTCGGCCGCTGGAAACCGCTCGGTATTACCGGTGCTTCCCTGTTGTTCGGAACTGCGCTTGCGTTCTCGATAATAGCGACGGATTTTACCATGCTTCGTGAAATGCCGACTGAACTGTTCAATATCATGCCCTATGCCATCACGCTGCTTACCCTGGTACTGTTCAGCGGAAAGGATTATGCGCCCCGTGCCGCGGGTAAACCGTACGAGAAGGGTGTCAATTGAGTTCCTCTTCCGGTCTGTTTTCGCGACCCATGGTTCTCAGGCTTTTTGAGGCATTTTCCATTGAGCGATGGAATGATCTTGTCCGTCCTTTTGATGTGGTGGAAATGGATAAGGCTGCCCAAACTGCCGTGCTGTCGTATGTATTCGGGAATCTTGAAGAACAGGCCGGTAATGAAATTGACTGGGACCGGATCATATATGGTCTCTTTTTCGACCTGCTGCGCAAAATTGCACTGAGCGACATAAAGTCGCCTGTCCAGAGAATGCTTCGAACCGAATATCCCCATGAGTATGCCAAACTCAATAAATGGATTATTGAGCAATTTGAACCGCTTTTGGGGACAAGCTCCCTTTTCAGGGGACTATCCCTGTATTTGCATGATTCAAATGCAGAGCGGGATGTTACCTGGAAAGTAATGCGTGCCGCACACAAGTATTCCGCAATTCGTGAACTTGAAATGATCGCCAGGGTCAATGAGCCGTTCCGTGTCGAACCCATCAGCGCGCAGCTTTCTTCCGAGCTTTCGGAATTCAGTGATCTGGCCGGTGTATCAGAAATTTACGGGCACGGCAGGGTGTATCAGTTTATTACGAAAATTGAGCAGCTCCGTTTCCAGACACGGTGGAATCAGACACCGCGGGTGCCAAAGACAAGTGTCCTGGGGCATTCTTTTTTTGTGGCCGTTCTGGTACTGCTTATGGGAGAATCCGGTAACTTTTGTCCGAAACGGCGTTACAACAATTTCTTCTCGGCGCTTTTTCATGATCTTCCCGAAGCAGTTACGCGCGATATCATCTCCCCGGTAAAACAAGCCACCGATCATTTGTCTGCCATCGTAAAACATATAGAAGACCGTGTTGTTGAAAAAGAGCTGC
>CAZQEF010000013.1:0-12121 GCA_964592325.1 uncultured Treponema sp.
GCAAGCATAATTGCTTTTATTGTGTGTTTCCGGTTTTCCGCCTGGTCCCACACACGGCTTTGGGGGCCTTCCATCACCTCTGCGGTTACTTCTTCTCCCTTTACTGCGGGAAGGCAATGAAGGAAAATGGAGTGGCTATTCCCTGTTTTCTCCATGAGCCGGCGGTTTATCTGGTATGGAGAGAGGAGGGCGACCCGTTTTGCGCGATGATCTTCCTCGCCCATTGAAACCCATACATCGGTATAGAGCGCGTCCGCACCCGCAACTGACTCAAGATCGTCGGTAACCTGTATTTTCGCACCGGATTCTACTGCCCATA
This sequence comes from uncultured Treponema sp., assembly GCA_964592325.1. Lineage (GTDB taxonomy): Bacteria > Spirochaetota > Spirochaetia > Treponematales > Treponemataceae > Teretinema. Next base: position 320 of record CAZQEF010000013.1, read on the forward strand.
CCGCCGCTTCGGCGAGAAGCTCAGGGTCTGTTGACAATTCATCGGGAGTTATGATGGTACAGTGTATGCCGAGTTTCGCGCAGATAATGATCAGGGATCGGGCAACATTGTTTCTGCCGTCTCCAACATAGCAAAGTGTTTTGCCTTCGCATTTTCCAAAAGTCTCTTCAATTGTCATGATATCCGCGAGAACCTGGGTGGGATGATAATCGTCTGTCAGTCCGTTGTATACGGGAACGCCCGATTCGCGTGCCAGAGTTTCAACCGTGGCCTGGCTGAATCCGCGGAATTCGATAGCGGAAAACATTCTGCCCAAAACGCGTGCAGTATCTTCTATTGTCTCTTTCGAGCCGAGCTGTATGTCCTGTGTGGAAAGAAAGACCGGATGGCCACCTTCTTCCGCGAATGCGGTTTCAAAGGCGCATCGTGTACGGGTTGAACGCTTTTCAAAGAGGAGCGCTATTGTTTTGCCCCTGAAACGTTGGTGTATGTCTCCTGTCCTTTTGTCCTTTTTTACCGAATGGGACAGCTCAAGTAAAAATCTGATCTCTTCCGGCGTCCAGTCTTTCCAGCTGAGAAGACTCCGTCCTTTCAAAACAGCAGGTTTCATGCAATTCCCCTTGTGTCGTATGCATCCGAGTATTCACCGGAACGCCATTGCTCAAATAACACTCGAAATTTTTCGTGTATCAGTTTATACTAACAACCCGCAGAATGGCTGTCAATCCAATATTTTCTGCGTACCGGGGCCGCCATGCTTTATCTCTATGTTGAACTCCGTTTTCACCGTCAATTGCACAGGATTTGTCCTGATGTTCCTGTACGTCTGTTTTCATCGCTTGATGATTCAGTCCGGAAAAACGGTGGCCAGGTCTCCCGTGTCGGCCAGGCAATGCTGTATACTTTTGATCACGCTTCAGCGGGTTTTGCATTTTCCGCATCGCGGGTTATTGAAGATTTGAGAATTCTTTTGGCAGACATGCGGGAACGAATTCGGGAATACTTTGTGCTGGTCGATTCAACTCCGGACCGGCTGAATCCTGACGCGTTCAGGGAACGGCTTCGGGAATATGATGCAGTCATTATTCCGGATGAAACCATTTTGCTTACACCGGAATCCCTGTCCCTTCTTTCTTCATATATTGCCTCCGTTCCGCTTAACGGTACCTCTCTTGTACAGTATACCGGTACAAGCATCAATGAAAATGCCGTTGCAGCTCCGGAAAGTGTCAGGGAAACCCAGCCTCTTGTTATTTATACAGACTACCATGCTGATCCGGTCAAGCTTCTCCGCGACATGCTGGCTGCAGGCGGAGCCATTGACACATCCCTTCTTGAACTGTCAACAGGAAACGGTGAGCGGTTTGCCGTTGATGCGTACTCATGGTACCGGTTTTCGCCTGAACAGGACGATTACCGCAAGGAAGCGGTGTTGACCCATTATTCACAATTGCTGCTTGCGCTGAGCAAGCGGTATTCGGGGCCTGTTCCCGTAACCGTACGGGGAACGACTCCTCCCGATAACTCCATATCATTTTTACGGGAAATGCTTTCCGGTCTATGCCGCTTTTCCGAACCGGAAAAACAGGAGTATAAACGGAACGATCCCGCATCCATTCCGGAAGACCTGTGTGACATGGCGTATCTTGTATATCATGCCCGTAAGTATCTGTACTACGACGAGTTACCGTCTTTTTTCCAGTTTCTGGGAAAGGATACGGCATTCATGAACTCTCTCGGTTCCTGGTTGTACAGCTATGGCGTGCTTTCCGATCCGGCTGATTTCCGGTCTCTCAATCCGGCACTGGAAAAAATAACTGCAGAACAATGTGGAGCACGCCTTCCGGAAAATGACCGGCGTATTGCCGAGTTTTTATGGACACAATTACAATCGGGATTTCTCATGCCCTCAATTGAACTGGAAGCCGTTTTCTCCGGTCTCGGTTTTCCGGTTGATGATTCATTCCGAGCCGCGTGTTGCCTCTATTCTGATAAACCGGCCGATATGGAACAGCTTTGCGGTTCGTACAATTCGCTTCGGGTGCGTGATGCTGTACGACAGCTTTTTGACGGTGAAGCGGCCTTCTCCCGGAGGGAATACGGGAAAGCCGAGACGGCAGCCCGGGAAGTTTTGCACAGTTTCCAGAAAGAAGGCATCGCCTGCGGCGAGTACCATGCTTTTATCCTGTTGTCGCGACTTTCTCTCGTAAAAAACAAGGGCGATGACGCTGTTGTGTATCTTGAATATGCCCGTGAATGTGCGGTACGCACGCACCACCAGTTTTCCGTTCTCGCAGCGAGCCGGGAACTTTCCTGTGTTCATTTCGGTGTCGGAAGTCTCGATGCGTCGCTCAGTGTCGTTGAGTATGCAGAAAAAAGGGCCCGGAACTGCTTTGCAAAGGATCATGAGTCGTTCCTTGTTTTCATAAAGGGGAGAATCCATTTTGAAATAGGAGATTACCGGTCTGCTTCTTCATTTTTTCAGGATGCGGCCAGTATTGCAACCATGTACCGTTTTCCGGATATCGCCGCAATGGCCCGGGTCTGGTTTGGAAGGACACTGTCCCATGAGGGCCGATATCATGCCGCGGATCAGATATTCGAAGAATATGCGGACTCGGTACCCGAATCTCCGGTTTTCCTGCTTGAATCGGCCCTGTTGTCCGGTCATCCCCGTTCTGCAGAAACGCTCGCGGAACTTGCAAAAGCAATGGAGGAACATGGAACAGGGAAGGGAGGATTTACCCTGATTGAAGACAGACTAAATATGGGCAATGACCGTGAATGTACCGCGTACACGCTCTTCAGGGTATTTCATGCATTCCACCGGGCACGGTTTGACGTGCCTGATTGTGTATCAGACCGCCTCGAGTTTATTGACGCCACTGCTCGTGACGCCTTTACCCGGAACGACCCGTATGCGAATTTGTACTACTACATCTGTTTTGAGCTTGCCCGTTTCATTCCTGCTTCCGATCGTTCAGACGGTACCGGGTATTTGAGCCGTGCGTTCAAGTATCTGCAAAAAAGGGCAAAAGAAATTGGAGACACCATGATGCGTGAACAGTTTCTCGCAAAACCGGTGTGGAATAACCGATTATACCGCGCCGCAAAGGAACATATGCTTATATGAACCGATCGGCTCAACTTGACTTTTTTTTCTCGCTTTGATATTCTGCCATCCGTTACGGCGGCATAGCTCAGTTGGTAGAGCATACGGCTCATATCCGTCAGGTCATAGGTTCAAGTCCTATTGCCGCTAACAGAAACCCGGAAGATATACTCTTCCGGGTTTTTTTTGTCCTCATTGCTGTCTTCAATTCCGTGCACTGTATCCATTGTCATAATTAGCTAAAATAGGTATAAAATATTAAAAATCGCTAATTTTTGCTTGACGATGCAACAAAACCGGGTGAACATGGAATCAAGTAAATAATGGTAGAGGTAGATATGAAAAAGACTCTGTGTTTCCTGTTTTTTGTTATTGTGTCCATGGTTTCGGTATTTGCCATGGGTGGCGGAGAAACTGAATCAACAACGGTTGGTGATCCGGAAGGATTCAAGGAATCGGTTGATATTAACGAAAAAAAGCCGGGAAAGTATAACTTCTATATCAAGGCAAGCGACAAGGGCGGCAATGTAACCATCGCGGGTCCGCATAACATGTACATTGATCCCGAGTCTGACCTCCCCATAATCAATATTACCAATCCGCGCAATAACATGCGTATCCCCGGAAATTTAAACATTGTAGGAACCTGCGTTGATGATGATGCGGTCGGTTCGGTTGAACTCATGCTCAACGGAGATGAAGCTTCCGTTATTCGTGCAGATGGCGGTGAATTCTGGTCCAATTATCTTGATACAGCGAATCTTGATGACGGAAGATACATCATTACTGCATGGGGCATTGACTCCAATGGCCTGAAGGGCCACCCCATGGAGATTGAATGGCATCTTGACCGGAAAAAACCCGAAATTACCGTAACCAGCCATCGCATCGGCGCTCTTGTCAGCGGACGGATTACCCTTGAAGGAACACTGGTTGACGGAAACGGCATTGACTCACTCTATTACTCATTCGATGACGGACAAACCTATGAAGAGGCTGGAATAGAAAATGACCGGGATGAACCCTCCGCGGTTTTTTCCCTTCCGGTGGATACCAGTACTTTTGCCGACGGGCCGTCGGTCATATGGCTCAAGGCACGGGACAATCAGGGCAGTGAAGGGGTGTATTCCTATCTCATGCATGTGGATAATACGGGACCGGATGTCCAGATGGTCTATCCGCTTCCTGATACACCGGTAAACGGTATTTTTACTGTCTCGGGTTATGCGCAGGATGTCGTCGGGTTACAGTCCCTTTCATGGACACTCGGAAAAGAATCGGGTGAGTTTGATCTGACAGTCGGGAATCCCTGGTGGGTGAAGACTTTTGACATCCGCGGTGAAAAAACGGGTTCGATGGATCTCATAATCCGGGCGGTAGACGTTTCCGGAAATATTACCGAAATAAAAAGAAAACTTGTTGTTGACCAGGAGGCTGATCTTCCGGTCGTGACTCTTGCAGATCCGGCTCCCGCAGCGGTGTTCTTCGGTACGAGGATTGCCTTAAGCGGAATTGTAACTGATGATGACGGAGTTGGAAGCGTCTGGTATTCGGTGGATGGCGCCAATCCCGTTGAAATACCTTCTACCGGCGCATTCCAGTTCATGATTGACAATATTGAACCGGGTATCCGGTCAATAGAAGTCTGGGCCAGGGATATAACCGGTGTTGTCGGTCCCCGTGTTGTTGTACGGGATATTGTGGTTGCCGGCGAGAAGCCGACGCTTGAAATTACCACGGTAACCGGAGGTGGCCGGGATGCAGGTTCCGATGAATACAGTTCCGGAATGGAAATACACCCCGAATGGGGTTCGCGTCTCGCGGTACGTATTGAATCGGGCAGTGCGCTTGAATCCCTGTCATGGAAAATTGGTGCGAGTGATCCCGGGCGGGAAGAAATACGCTCCCGCGGTGTAAACGGGGGAGAATATATACAGGAAATAGCTTTTCCTCCTGACGCCGGGTACGGTCAGATTCCGATTCAGATTGTTGCGACAGATATTCACGGCCGTATCGGGATTCTCGATGACGTCGTAAAGGTTACCGATCTTTCGGTTCCCCGCGGAGATCCGGAGGTTATCTTCCCGGATGTCCGTATTCAGGGGGATGGCACCGTTACGCTGGATCCGCGCTATCCCCTGACCGGATATCTTCTCGGCGCGACGGCAGTTGAAGCCCGCCTCTCAAAAGAGAGCCCTGTTGTACGTCTGGTCCGTGACGGAAATCTTCTGCGTCTTGAAAGCGGAAGCGAAGAGGGCTCTGCCTCCGACATTACGGTTGAAGTGAAGACGGACCGCGGATTCACCTATCGTTCGGCGGCGTTTACATTCGTGAATCCTGATCCCGATACCGCTGCAACAACTCCGCTCGTCCGAATCGCTTCGCTGGACGGTACTCCCTGGAAATCCGGCACGCTGCTTACCATGTCCCGGAATCAGAAAAAGGGTCCGGTAATAACCGCGCTGGTTGATTCCACCATTCCGGTGAAATCCGCCGTATGGACCGTGGCCGGAAGGGGAGATATCCGCGGTTCGGTAAAGAAACTCGAAGCAGCTTCCCAGGAAGTATCATTAACACTTCCCGGAGATCTTCCCGCGGAACGTGTTCCGGTCCGCCTTGACGTGACCTTCCGCGACGCGCCGCCGCTTTCCGCGTCGGGTGAATTTGTTGTGGTACGGCCGACCGATTCCATGCCGGTGTACGCCGATGAAGGTTTTGTATGGACGGGCATTACAAGTCTGGACGACGGAACCGTACTCATGGATCAGGTTCATCGTCTGGCCGGTTTTTATTACGGCCGTCCGGTGAGAAAAGCCGTGTTCAACCGGTCGGTTGACGGCCTGGCGCTATCCGTTGAAGAGGGCCGGGTGTTTCTTTCTGCGACCAAAGACGGTACCTACAAGAATGTAAGCATCACCATCACCGATGTTGACGGCTGGACATATACCACCGAAGCATACCGGTTTCTTGTAGACAGTGCGTCGCCGAAGGTGACTCTTCTGGAAGATATAAATGGCATATGGGTACAGAACCGTGTTTCTGTCAATGTTTCCGCCAGCGATTCAAACAAAATCGAATCACTCGAATACAGTGTTGACCTTGGAAAGAACTGGAACCTCCTTCCTTCTCCCCGTGAAACGATTGATATTTCCGGTATTTCCGACGGCGTTATCGCCATGAGTATCCGCGCGACGGACGAGGCGAAGAAAACGGGAATGTATACGTTCAGTATTCACAAGGATACCGTTCCGCCCGCTGCGAAGGTTGTTGTTCCGGTGCCGGAAGCCAGGGTTAACGGAGAAATCCGCATGGGGATTGCCGTACAGGATGCCGGACGCATTGAAAAGGCTGAACACATCAGAAAGAGCGGCAAACGTATCCAGCTTGATCATTCACAGTTCATTACCTTCATGATGGGAACCGACGAGATTCCGCTTGAAAACGGACTGAACTTCCGCTTTGAAGACGCGTCAGGGAACGCGTTCTCCCTTGAATCCCTTGGATTTGTTATAGATCAGGAAATGGACCTTCCGGTCGCGACCGTGAACTTCCCGCAGGATAACGAAGTCGTTACAACCGACTTCGTTATTTCAGGAATAATGTACGATGACGACAAGCCGGCTAAAATATGGTATCGCATCGATAAAGGGGAGCTTATACCGGTCGAAGCCGAGAACTCGTACTCAATGCAGATTTCTTTGAGTACTCTTACCGATAACGAACATACTGTTACCGTAATCCCGGAAGACGTGTACGGAGTGCGCGGAGAGCCGGTAACGCGGAAGTTCCGTGTTTCACTTGAAGAACCAAAAGCGCAGGTTGTCAAACCGCATTATGACGATACGAGCAAGGGCGTTATCGAGATGAGCGGTGTTTCGTCCGACAAGAACGGTATTGAACGCGTGCGCATATCGCTCGACAACGGTAATACCTATAATGATGCAACCGGAACTACCGACTGGACGTATCGCTTTGATTCAAAAATACTCAAGGACGGCACACATGTTGTGTTTGTCAAGGTATGGGACAAGTACGGTATTGAAGGCCTCTATTCGAGCATGATAAACGTTGACAATACGCCGCCGATCATCACCCTTGAATACCCCATTGACGGCATGATATCAACCGGTCCCGTTCCCGTGTCCGGGCAGACCACAGACACGATCGGTGTTGAATCGGTAATGCTCAACGTAAGGAGCCTGCAGGGTTCCCGGGTTCCGGAACGTCTTGCCAGCATCAGGCTGGAGCCTGATTCCCTTATCAAACAGAATCTTGACCTGTCTTCGATGCCCGACGGTCTGTACAATGTCGACATATGGGCAACTGATCCCGCGGGCAACGTACAGCATGCGTCGCGGAACATACGTCTTGAAAAGGAAAGCCAGAGAAACTTCATTGAATGTCTGTACCCGCTGGACGGAGAATATGTAAATGGAACGTTCAATCTTTACGGATATCTCGGCGGCACGGATCCCGCGAGTTCAGTTTCGCTCATTCTTAACGGCGAAGCGATTGAAACAGTCCCGGTTACACCAGCGGGATATTTCCGCTTCTCGCTTGACGGGACAAAGATTCCTGAGGGCCGCCAGAAGCTTACCGTGCGGAGTGATTTCGGCGGAAAGGAAATTGTGAATTCGCAACCCCGGATCATCAACTATACGGCATCAGGTCCGTGGGTAACCGTTGACAGTCTTACCATGGGTGATTTCGCGTTTCAGCGGCCATGGCTTACGGGACGCGCCGGTTTTGAACCGACAGCGGAGGACCGCGCGCTCCTTGAAAATGAGGATGCGGACCGCGATGCATTGCGGAATGCAAAAGACCGTCTTTCTGAAAACAGGATTGAATCAATTGATATCAGTTTTGACAACGGACGCACCTTTGATGAAGTGGAACTGGACGAGCAATGGATGTACCGTCTGGAAACCCAGGACATGAGCGAAGGCATGCATTACATGATAATCCGGGCAACGCTCGCCTCGGGCGAACGCGCCGTTACACGGATGCTTGTGCAGGTGGACAAAACTGCTCCGACCGTCCGGCTCATTTCACCGCAATCCGGCGGGCGGTATAACCAGGAAATGGAATTTGCCGCGCTCTCCAACGATGACATTGAACTCGGCGATGTCGAGTATGTACTCCGGAAAGGTGACAAGTCGTCGTATGAAGTTCCCGGATTCATTCAGGGTCTGTATTTTGACTTCCACTTCTGGGGCGGCACCTTCTTTGAAGTGGGCATGGGGCTGACCTTCTTTGATGACAATGTAAAGCTGCAGGTTCAATACGGCCAGCTCACCGAGTCGCAGTGGAATACATTCTCGAGCGGGCCGATGCGCTACGGAGATACGGTTTTCGGTGCAAAGCTTCTGGCGAATGTTTTCTACCTGCCCTTTGGATACCTGTTCGGTCCGGACTGGGACTGGCTCTCTTCAAGCCTGGCGCTTGGGGCCAATTACTCGTATTTTACCAAAACGCAAAGCGGCAAGCCGCAGATGCTCTCGGCTGTACTCGCGCAGCTGGAGTTCCCGCGGGTTACCGTGAACAAATGGGACATGTTCAAAACATACGCCCTCTACACCGAATTCCAGCTCTGGTTTGTTCCGACTGATGTTAATGCTTCCGTGGTAGATGTAGACACCATTGTTCCGCATATCGCGTTTGGTGTCAGGGTCAACGTATTCTGATCCGGGAGGAAGTGATGAAAAACAAAGCAAGAAGAAACATGCTTCGCGTATTTCTGTCTGCAGCGCTGCTGCCGTATCTTGTACTTTCCTGCAGCCCCGGTCTTGGTTCGGAGATCGACTTGAGCGCGCCGCAACTTGCAATTACGAGTCATGAAAACCTTGACTATGTCGGAGTTCCCTTTGTCCTGTCCGGCACGGTCAAGGACAACATACTGGTTGAGTCTGTAAAGGTATACAATGCACGAACCGGTGATTTATATGCCAGCGCGTCAATCAGCGGACAGTCATGGTTCGCTGATCTACGGCTGCCCGAAGGCGATACCGCCCTCAGGGTCGTGGCCTATGACCAGAACCGGAACAGTTCATACCAGTCCGTGAAGGAGTTGACGCTGCTTGTCGACTCGACGCCTCCGGCCATAGAAACTGTCGAGATACGGCGTCCCGGCGGATGGATTCAGTATCTGCTCGAACGTGAAGCGCTCGAATTGCAGGATCACCGTGATTATCTCGCGGCAGACAGTTTTCAGAATGAGCAGTTCACCCTGAATGCGGAACTGGATGATGAATCCAACATACTTGATGCTGCCGTGAATTTTCTTGACGCCGACGGAAACGTGCTTTTTTCAAAGGTGTCAACGGAGTCATCGGCCTTTAATCCTCTCTGGACCATAACCCGCGACGAGCTGGTTGCCATTAACCCCGCGTATGCCTCCGGCCGTCACTATTTCAGGATTACCGTGGATACACAGGATGCGGCCGGAAATTCTGCTGGCGGAGTTTCCACAAATACTGACCAGTTCCTGTGGCTCTGCTGGTATCCGGAATCAGACTATCCGCGGATCAATATTACCACTTCCCCTGACGGACGCATAACCATTCCGAAAGATGCGAGCATGCCTGTTGAATTCTGGGATGACGACGGTCTCGGTATCGTTCATGCCAGACTCCTTGCCCTGAGCGACTGGAATGCCATTTCCGGCAGTACCGATGAAGAAAAAATCAATACCCTTGTCGCGAATCCCTCCCGGGCGACCATCCTTGGCGCTTCGGAGAATTTGACGGGGAATCCGCGTCAACGTGTCGTGAATGTCGCGTCCGGAACACAATCGGGCGATTTCCGCCTCGTGCTTCTTGCCCGTGACGAGAAATCAACATCGGCCAATCTGTGGTATGGCCGGGCAATTCCGGTGCAGGTAACGGACGAAGATTCGCCCATCGTGATAATTGATTCCCCCGAAGAAAACACTTTCCCGAACATAACTTCAGGAACAGAATTCGTTATGGATGGCGCGATTCTTGATAACCGGGGTGCGACCGTGCTCCGTGTGGCATGGATACCCGCAGGGATATCCGATCAGGACGCCGCGCTCGAAACCACGAAGGAAGCACTCAGAACCAGTACCGTGGCTTCCGGCGCCAGTGAAACACTGCCAAACGGTGTTGTGCTCCGCGGAGTTCCCCTTGGCGGAACGACAACCCGGACGGTCGGCGGACAGGTATATTACAGCCGTGATTTCACTATTTCATATGACATCCTCAACAGTTTCATGTATGCCGGATCGAACGAGAATGATTCGAAACTGTTTGTTTTCTATACAACTGATGAAGACGAAAATGATGAATGGAGAATTTTCCGCCTTCCCGGCAATTCTGCGTTGCCCACCATCAGTTTTACCTATCCGGCGCAGGATCTCCAGGTGCACAGTAATGAAACGGAATTTAACCTTTCCTTCACCATAGCCACACCGGGAAATCTCCCCCTTGATTCAGTCGCCCTGCAGGATATAACAGATGATCCGCCGGTGACAGAAACGTATGCGCAGACTGGCACGAACTTTACCATGACCAAATCTGTTGCCGATATGGCCGGCTGGCTGGATCCCGAGCGCCGTACCTGGCAGGTAACGGTGAGAGACATACTGGGAAATGAAACAACGCAGTCACGTACGGTAATCTTTACCCGTATTCCGGTCCTGACCGGAGTAACGTCCGGTGTCATAAACGGAACATTCAAGGAAGGCGACGAGATTATGCTCCAGGCGGTATTCAACAATGCCGTCCGTGTCCCGTCAGGTTTTTCGCCACGGCTTCGTCTGCGTTACTCTGCCGCTGATACGGTGGACAAATACGCGGAATACTACAGCGGTTCGGGAACCAACACGCTCTATTTCCGTTTTGTTGTTCCCGCCGGAGCCCAGTCGGCAGATCTTCGTTCATGGACCACCCCGATTGATCCTGACGGCAACGGTATCCTGTCGACGGAAGGAAGCGGAACGCCGGCGCATCTGCCCGGTATCAGCGGACATCCGGCGTTTGTCAGTGGAGATGGAAACAACCTTCAGGATACCAAGAATATTGCGCTCGACGGTATCTCGCCGGTCATTTCCGGATTGGCTTTTAACGACCGTTGGTACCGCGAGGGGGAAACTGTTCAGATTTCCCTTTCGCTCAATGAACCCCTCCTTGTTTCCGGTGATCCGGACCTTCTTCTTGCGGGAGGGACAATAGCAGCCTCCTTTGTGCGAACAGCAGGCACTACTGCCATTTTTGAGTACACCGTTCAATCAGGAGACAATTTTGACTCGATTGAGTGGGATTTGCACACATGCATGAGTGAAGCAGACCGGCTCATGATTACCGATCTTGCCGGAAATCCCCTGTTGCTCAGCGCGACCGGAACGGGATCCGCAGGAGGTATGGATACGAATATCCCTCCGGCACCCGTTATACAGAATCCGGGGGCAGGCGCCTACAATACCGATCAGAGCCTGATACTCAATACACCTGCAGCGAGCGGGTCTCCCGAAAGCGCCCAGTATTCGCTGGACGGAGGTCTGACCTGGAATGTCTGGTCTACGCCCGTTCTTCTTGCAGACGGAGAGTATGTCATTACCGCCAGACGTCTTGATGAAGCGGGCAATATATCTCCGATAGCAACGCCCCGTGCGGTGGAAATAGGCAAAAACTTCCCGGCGATTATCGCCATAAGCTGTGAAAATCCCGACG
>CAZQEF010000014.1:0-11920 GCA_964592325.1 uncultured Treponema sp.
CTGAAAAAAGGGGTATCTGACTAGCAAAATCACTTTTTTTCCCGTATCGAGCTGATAATGGCAACAGCTTCCTGTACGAGCGTGGTTATGCCTTCCCAGTCCTCACGAGCCACGAGATCTTTATGGACCATCCAGCTGCCGCCTATGGCAAACACATTCTTCCGATTCAGATAACCGGTCATGTTCTCACGGGAAATTCCCCCGGTGGGCATGAACGAGATTGACGGATACGGACCGGCAAGCGCATCAAGCATGGCCGTTCCTCCGGAAACTTCCGCAGGGAAGAATTTGAGCAGGGACAATCCCTTTTCCATTCCGGCTTCCACACCGGTCGGATTATTAACGCCGGGAATCACGGGAATGCTCTTTTCAAGACACCAGTCAACAACTGAGGGATTAAAACCCGGTGTGACAATGAACCGGGCCCCGGCAGCTGCGGCCTTTTCGGCAAGTGACTGTGAGACCACGGTTCCCGCGCCTGTCAGAATCTCGGGGACTTCCCGCGATATCCGGGTAATGGCCTCAATCGCATTTTCCGTGCGCAAGGTTATCTCTGCACAGGGAAGTCCGCCGGACACGAGAGCACGTGCAAGGGGAACTGCTTTTCGGGGATCATCAATCACTATAACCGGAACAATTCCGCACTCCACAATCACGTCCAGTGCATTTTTCATGTCTGCTCCTTGGCGGGGATTCATACTCTGTCCCCCGATTTTGCGTTATTTCTTGACGTGAGTAAACCCATGAGGTAGGATTTCGTCATGAATACTGTTGTAAACTTCGGTGAAATAATGCTCCGCCTCAAGTCTCCCGGTTCAACCCGGTTGTTCCAGGAACCCGCTCTTGAAGCAACTTTCGGCGGGGGAGAGGCGAATGTCGCCGTTTCTCTTGCGCGATTGGGTATACCCTCTGTCTATGTTTCGGCTGTACCGGGAAACCTGCTGGGAGATGCCGTTATTGCCGAGTTGCGCCGGCATGGGGTCAACACGGAGTACATGCAGCGTCGCGAAGGGAGGATGGGTATTTATTTCCTTGAAAGCGGAGCAGCACAGCGCCCGTCAACTGTACTCTATGACCGGGATCACAGTGCGTTTTCCCGGATAAATCCGGGGGATATTGACTGGCCGGTTGTTTTTTCCGGAGCGGACTGGTTTCATACGAGCGGTATTACTCCTGCTCTGTCCCCCAATGTCGCTGAGGAAACGCTCCGTGCAGCACAAACGGCACAGAAAGCAGGATTGACGGTATCTGTTGATCTCAACTACCGGAAAAAACTCTGGAAATACGGAAAATCTGCTCCAGAAATCATGATTCCCATTGTCTCGCAGGCAGACATTCTCGTTGCCAACGAAGAGGATATCCAGAACAGTCTGGGAATTACGGGAAAGGTATCGGATGGTTCGACAGGTATGATTAATTACAATGCATACCGCGATCTTGCCGAAAAGGTGCTGGCCGAATTCCCGAATCTGTCCCATGTCGCGGTGACGCTGCGTGAATCTTATTCGGCAGACAACAATGACTGGTCCGCTGTTCTGCTTTCGCGCGGGGATTTCCACGTCTCGCAAAAGTATCATATTACCGACATTGTTGACCGGGTGGGTGCGGGGGACGCGTTTTCCGCCGGGCTCATATATGCCATGATGACCAGAGCAGATGATCCGGCCTACGCTCTTGAGTTCGCAACCGCTGCTTCGTGTCTCAAGCATACCATACCGGGAGATTTTAACCTGTCACGCTGCAGCGAGATTGAAGCGCTGATGGCCGGTAATTCTTCGGGAAGGATTCAGCGTTAATTCTTTCGTTCCCGCGGATTCGTTGCTTTTTTCCCCGTGGGGCATTACCATTATCTCTAATGGGAACTGTCAGCTACGATGTTGCAGCCTTATGTATTCTGATATTGAATATTTATCTCTTCCTGTCCAAAAGCCGGTTCTTCATTCTGGAGACCCGCATTTTCTTTCTGATTCTTCTCGCAACAACTCTGGCGACAACCATGGACGTTCTGACTGTGGTCATGTACCGGGATGTGTCACGGTATTCCCGCGAACTGCTGTACGCAGCGAATATCCTGTACTATGTTTTCCAGAATACCATACCGTTTTTTGTTTTTCTCTTTTTACTGGCACTTTCAGGGAAAATTGACCGACGAAGAACCTCCCCTCGTAAACGGGGGCTTCTTCTCTGGCTGTTCAGCATGATTCTCATAATGACAACACCGTTTACCGGCTGGATTTTCAGTTTTGACCAGACAGGTCGTTACTTCCGTGGTTCTGTATTGGCTGTTCTCTATGCGATTGCGTTGGTGTATACCCTGACCGGATTGTTTGTATTCCACCGGAACCGCAAACGGGTTCCCAAAGAGACCCGGTTTGCCATTTTTCTTTTTCTGCCCATTGCCCTGCTGACTTTTGGCATACAGTTTTGTATTCCCGAACTGTTGGTTCAAAATCTCGGTATCGCACTGTCCGCACTGATCGTGTTGTTGACGGTACAGGATTTCGGAAAATATACGGATCATGTAACCAATCTTTTCAACCGGAACGGACTGCTGGTTCAGATCGGCCTCCTCATGCAAAAACAGGAGCAGGTAACCGTCTTTCTTGTTTCCCTGGATAATGTCAACTTCTTGCGTCTAGTACTTGGACCGGAATCATTCTCGGCGCTTGAACGGGAAATTTCCTCCAGAGTATTCGGATTTCCCCGGGGCGATCGTTTTTCCGCGCTTGGCGGACCGGGCCGGTTCATGCTTGTCCTCGGGGACAGAGGAAGACTCCCCAGTGAGCGTAATGCCCTTGTTCGTGCCTTTACCAGCCCCTGGCTTTTCCAGGATCGTCTGTTGACCGTGAATGCACGTATTTGCGAAGTCTCGATTCCGGAGGATACTTCCGACATTGCAGTTATTTTTCAGGCACAGCATGAACTGTCCCGTGTTCATGAACGGTATCCGCTGAATACCGTCATCCCTTTCACGGATCTTGCGCTGGTGAATTCCGGGCGGTACCGGAGCATTTCACAGGCAATTAACCGGGCACTTTCGGGTGACGGTTTTTCAGTTGTATTTCAGCCCATCATATCGGTGGAGAGTGGAAAAACGGTCGCCGCGGAAGCGTTGCTGCGCCTCTCTGATGAAAAAGGAGGCATGATTTCCCCCGGTGATTTTATTCCTGTTGCCGAGCAGACAGGCGCCATTCATCGCATGGGAGATGTGGTTATCAGGGAAGCTTGTCTGTTCCTCAGAGAATTACGGGATCGCGGCTTTTCACTCAGGCTTCTTGAAGTGAATCTGTCTCCGATACAATGCCTGCAGCCGAATCTGCCGCAACGGTTTTTGACAATTGTTCAGGAATTCGACCTTGATCCCACGGACTTGTGTTTTGAAATAACAGAAACAGCGGCGAACCATTCACCTGCGGTCATGAAACGGAACCTTGACTCGCTGGTGACCGCAGGATTCTGCATCGCTGTTGATGATTTCGGTACCGGATATTCGAACATTACCGGAATGATGGACCTCCCGTTCCGGATTGTAAAACTGGATCGTTCCCTCATTATGTCGATGGACCGTTCCGAAAACGGCCGGTTGGGTCTTGAAGGGGTTGTTGCAATGTTCCGCCGGATGAACACAGAATTGGTTGCCGAAGGCGTGGAAACAGCCGAACAGGCAACGCGGATAACCGCAATGAGTATTGACTACATACAGGGGTTCCATTATTCGCGTCCTCTGTCCCCCGAGAAGTTCTTCGAGTATATAGATAAGGAACAAAATCAATGTACCGGCTAGAGTATGATATCGTCGCCTTTCTTGCAGGTATTCTGACGCTGGTAATTTTTTACGCTCAGCGGCAGGCACGAAACCGAAGAAGCAGAGTTTTCCATATGCTGCTCTGGGTAATAACCGGAGGTACGTTCTTCAGTCTGCTTAGCTCTGTTGCCCTGAACTCCCTGCCGGATGGCCGGAATTTAACCGCTCTCCTTTTTCCCACCCTGTTTCTCGTCTTTCATATTACCATTCCTGTTCTTTTCTGTTTATATCTCCTGGCCCTTACCGATCACTCCCGGCCCGGAGCGCTGTTCCGTACCGCTTTCTTTCTGCCCTGGGGACTGTTATTTGTTTTCGTTTTGCTCAATGTCAGCCACGGGTTCATATTTTTTATTAGTGAATCAAACCGGTATGAAAGCGGTCCTGCGCATTTTACCCTGTATCTTGTTTCGATGTGTTATATAGCGATAATAGTGTTGATACTTGTACGAAATTTCCGGAAGATGCTTCGTTATGAAATAGTAGCGAGTATGGCTGCTCTGGTTTTCCCTTTAATTGCAATACTGATTCAGTTTTTTGTCCCCGGGTTGATCCTTGAGAATTTTGCCTTCGCGATTGTCGCGCTTTTCTTTTTATTGACCGTACAAAACAATGCAGACAGTATTGACGGTATTACCGGCCTGTATAACCGTGAAACATTTCTGATACACCTGAAAGACAGTTTTCTGCGAAAACATTCTTTTTCCGTCGTACTTGTCCGTTCGCGTGAGCTGGATTCCCTTGGAGCGTATCTTGATAACTACACGTACAACCGGCTGCTTCGTTCTCTTTCCGGTTGGTTCATGCTTTTGGCCGACAGGAAATTTACGCTTTTTTCCATCGATGACGGTCTGTTTGCCTTCATTACCAACTGGCATGTTGACGAAGGTGCAGTCGGCGAACTCGCACTCGAGATAGTCAAGCGCTCCGGTACTCCATGGATCAGCGGGATAAGCCGGTTTGAGATTCTGTTCCAGACTGCGATAATCCGCTGTCCCGCGGATTGCTCACAGACTTCACAGATAATAGATTACGTTGAACAGTTCATTCTGCTTACGGAAATGTTTGCCGACCGCCATATTCTTTACGGGCGCGATTTTATTCCTGACAAACATCTCAGACAGGCCATGGTTGCCTACGCCCTGAGGGAAAAGATAGACGCCCGTTTACTGGAACTGGAATACCAGCCGGTTTTGTCAAAAAACGATGACCGCATCATTGCAGTTGAAGTACTCGTAACCGTGCCTCTCCCGGACGGTTCGGTTGCGCGGCAAAGCGAAGTATTACACATCGCCGAACGCACCGGACTGGGTCAGCAACTGGGGGAACTGATAATGGATCAGGCGTTCAGCTGGTTTGTTGCCAATAGACTGCCCGAACGGGGAATCCCGTTCCTGCAGGTACGCCTTCTTGAATCACAATGCATTGAGACGGACTGGCCGGGTTCCATACTCAGGATAGCCAAAAAAGCCGGTATGGACGTTTCCCGGCTCTGTATTGAAATTACGGAAACATCGGTTGTCAATACATTTGAGACGCTCAAATTCAATATGGAAATTCTTATCGCCAGGAAAGTCTGTTTCGCACTGGATGACTACGGTTCGGGGTACACTGATTTCGGTGAAATTCTCGAAATGCCATTTTCTGTGATCAAGCTGGACAAGAAAATGGTTCATGCCGGTTTGAAGACGGGTAAGGGAGAACGCCTGTTGCAGGGGACTATCTCCCTGTTCCAAAAGATTGGATGGCCCATCGTGGCGGAGGGTATTGAAACGGAAGATCATGCCCGGATGCTGAATTCCATGGGTTGTGCGTATCTGCAGGGGTACTGGATCGGATATCCGGTTCCGGGAGACGAACTTCTCCGGCAATTCCCCCGGATACCGTGAATCAGCTTTTTCTGATTCCCACGACACGATTCTTGCCTTGCCGTTTGGCTTCGTACAGGGCCTCATCGGAACGGGCAATCAGCGTGTCAATGGAATCTCCGGGGACAAGCGAAGTAATGCCTATGCTGATGGTCACCGGTGTCAGGGATGAAAGATAACTGGATGCGACTTCGGCACAGAAGTTTTCCGCCGCGATGGTACCGGAATCAAATGGTGTGTCGGTGAGCAATACCAGAAATTCTTCTCCTCCCCAACGGGCTGCGTAATCTGATGTTCGCAGGGTTGAGCGCATGAGACGGGCAAGATTCTTTAAAACGATGTCGCCTTCCGCGTGACCAAAACGATCATTGACCTGTTTGAAATTGTCAATGTCGATCATCATGACTGAAAGCGGCTTTTCGTACCGCAATGACCGGTCTTTCTCCTGTTCAAGGATATCCACGAGCGCGACACGGTTCCGCAGACCGGTGAGCATGTCGGTCAGTGAAAGATACTGAAGTTTCTCGCGTTCCCTGATGAACAGCAATGCCGCCATGAGCAGAATGAGAAAAATGGCCAGTGATATGCCGATAATAATGAGATAATCCTGAAAGTAATGGGACAGTACCTCATCATCTGATACCGAGATGAAACAGGCGACCGGAACTCCGGCGAGGTTTTTGACATGATGGACAAGAATTATCCTTCTGCCAGCACCCTGTGTCGTCGCGATTCCTCCCGATTGGCCCGACTCCAGGAGTGTCTTGAGTTTGTCTTTGTCAGACTGAAACAATGCTTCGTTCCGGTGTTGTGGCATGACTTCCCGGTCGAACAGATAATCCGAAGAAAAGCAACTGTCCACATAGCGATCGCGGTCTTCCTCGAATATTACCGAGTCAACCACTGATCGCCTGATTCCGAAATAGTAATCCGAGTCTTCCATCTGTGAAAGAATGGTGAGAAAAGACTGCATGGAAAACGACACCTCTACCGATCCACAGTGGTCGCCGTCGAGAAAGAGGGGATACACAAAACGGTATCCGTTGAAAATTCTGCCTTCTTCGTAGGCAAAAACCGGTTCTTTTGTTTCGTTCGTCCGTCGGATGGTTTCACGGACATCCGAAAGATCATCACCGTATTTTCCGGGGCTGTGCATGCGGAGAAAACTGGTATTGTCAGGGAGCTGAAAATGGAGCTGACGGAAATTATAATCCTTGAGACGTTCATAGTCTGCCTTGATTGTCGAATAGAGAAGTTTTCGAATTTCATGCCGTTGTTTTTCATCGGCGTGAAGGGCCTGTTGCATGAGCGACAGTATGTCGCGGCGATTAATTATCTGCTCAAAAACATATCGGGAAAAGGCTGAAAGGGTTCTGCCGGTTGCATCAATGCGTGTCTGGAAAACGGTCAGACGGCGTTCAAGGAATTCAGACTTTCTTTGTTGATAATCTTTTGTAATGAGAAAAAGTATCAGTACAAAAATCGCTATGCCGGGTAACAATAATACTGTGCGAGTTTTCATACTGAAAGTATCGACTCCTGGTTGTAGAAATGCAACTCTTGTTTCCCTGCCCTTGTGCGGCTATACTGAAGATTATGATGACCATTCTGATTCGTATCGGCATCAGCCTTGCTGCCGGTTTTTTCCTCGGGCTTGAACGGCAGTTTCACCGCCAGCCGGCCGGACTCAAAACGCACATACTCATCTGTGTGGGATCAACGCTGCTCATGATTATTTCCCTGCTGCTTGCGGGAGGGATACGCTACCTCGAGATGGCCGGCCGCCTTTCGGAGATACACGGGGCATCGGCCAAGCTCGCCGGTGATCCGGCCCGTCTTGCCGCACAGGTTGTTTCGGGTATCGGTTTTCTCGGTGGTGGTGCGATACTGCGCCAGGGTTTTAATGTCAAGGGATTGACGACCGCGGCAACCATCTGGGTCTCAGCGGCAATAGGACTGGCGGTTGGAATCGGCGCCTTTTTTGCGGCCGGTATTACACTTGGTTGTGCTCTCGTTACTCTCATTGTTCTTGAACGGTTTGAGGAACAGCTGTTCCCCACGAAACATATCAAAACGCTCTATATGGTTTTTGAAGAAAAGAGTTTCAATCAAAAGCGGCTTGAACGGGAATTGTTCCGGCTAAAGGTAACCATAGACAATATTGATGTCTCGAGAACGTTTTCTTCCGATACCATCCGCTTTTCGCTTCAGGTGCATATTCCGGCGCATACAGACTTCCAGACGCTTTCCACTGCGCTTCAGCGGGCGGGCTCCTTGAAAAAAATGGAACTGACTGCGAATGAAAAGCCGCGTCGATAAAATCCTCGCAGGAGCCGGATTCGGATCCCGGAGGGACATAAAACGCGTGCTGCGTGAGCGCGAGTTCCGCATCAACGGTGTAATATGCCGGGATCCGTCGTTTCATCTGGATCCGGAACAGGATAAGGTTGAGCTAGACGGTGAACCGGTGCTGTTCCGCACGCGGGTGTACCTCATGCTGAACAAGCCGGGCGGTGTTGTTACATCAACGGCTGATCCGGTGCACCGTACCGTTCTTGATCTCCTTGATGATACGTGGAAAAAGCATGATCTCTTTCCGGTCGGACGTCTTGATTATGATACCGAAGGACTCCTTGTGTTGACCAATGACGGCCTTTTGGCTCACCGTCTGGTTTCGCCCCGTGCCGGAGTTCCGAAAACCTATGTGGCGGAGCTTGAAGAGCCGGTCGATGACGTATTGTTTGAACGGTATTCCCGCCGGTTTCTCGAGGGGATAACCTTTCACAACGGGTATACCTGCCTTCCCGCCACGCTCGGGCGATCAACAGGGAAGAACTCCCTCACACTAACCATTCACGAAGGGAAATACCATCAGGTGAAAAAAATGTTTCGTGTTGTGGGAAATCGCGTTATCAGGCTGACCAGAGTCTCCATGGGTCCCCTGGAGCTTGATAGAACGCTTGCGCCCGGGAGTGTGCGTGAACTCACTACCGGTGAGATTGAATCCATCCGCCGGGCCGTGGGTATGAGCGATTCCGCCTGACACTGCCGCTTGTAAGCGGACGCTGGTAAGCGGGCGCTTGCAAGCGGGGGCTTGCCAACGGACGCTTACCAGCCGCCGGAGGCCCCGCCTCCTCCGAAACCGCCGCCTCCGCCCGAGAAACCGCCACCAGAGAAGCCGCCGCCTCCGAAGCCGCCACCTCTCCGACCGCCGCCGAGGAGACTGCCCAGAAAGAGCAGTCGTATGAGTCCTCCCCGCTTTCCGAATCCGCTCAGCATGATCAGCGTGAAGATGATGAAAAATATCAGTCCGGCAAAGGTATCATCATTATCTCTTGTATCCGGATTGCGAACCTGTTCGGAAAGAATCTCCTCATTTCCGGTTGCTATGCCGGCCATGTTCCGTACTGCTTCAATGATCCCCTGTCCGTAGCGCCCTTCCCTGAACCTGGGTGCCATAACCGAACGTATGATGAGTCCGCTTTTCGCATCGGTAAGTGTGGATTCGAGTCCGTATCCGACTTCAATGCGTATCGCCCGTTCTGCAAGCGCGACAAGGAGCAGGATGCCGTTATCTTCTCCCTCCTGACCCAGCTTCCAGGTTTCTGCTGTTTCCATGGAAAATGCCTCAAGGGATTCACCTTCCAGTGACGGAATGGTCAGTACGGCGATTTGAACTCCGGTTTGCCGGTCAAGGGCGAGGAGAAACTGTTCCAGTTCCTGCTTTTCTTCCGGCGAAAGTATTGCAGCTTTGTCTTCCACCGGTCCGGTTAACGGAGGTACTTCAAGGGCAGGAAGGGGCAGGAGGAAGATAAAGGTCAGAAAGAGAAGGGCGGAGAGCAGTTTACTGTTCATGAGCCTGACTCCAGTATCACAAGGCCGTCTACCAGTTCGTTTTCGTTGTCCGCCCCTGCGGGGAAATGCCCGGTAAGGATTACGCCGCATTCGGTTATCGTCTCAAGCAGTGCGGCTCCGGTTTTTCCGCCCTTTACGCCGTTTGCCAGGTTTTCTGCAAGCCTGTTCCATACTGACTGGTCAATACGGCTGCTTATACCCTTGTCAGCGAGGATTCGCACCTCATGTTCCATGCAGGAGATAAAAATGAGTATTCCAGTGCGCTCCCTGGTGGCGTATACGCCGCTTTCGACAAAATGGCGTAATGCGCGTGAATAAACCATCCGGGAACGGATCCTGCGGGGAATGACAAGGCGATCAATAACCGGTATGTTGGCGACCAGAAAAAAGAGGCCGATTGCGGCAAAAGCCAGCGCTCCGGTGAAAGCGACCGGCCCCCATGTGGGGAATTGCCAGAAAAGGGAACCCAGCAGGCCGGAAATGGCACCCTGTGCCGGGATGAGACAGGAGAAAACCGCCGCGCCGACGAGTACCGCAGCGAACAGTTCATGAAATGAATAGTCTGCGCTTTCGCCGGTCAGGGCTACTGCAATTTCTCCGCTTGTTTTCTTTTCCGCCGAGGAAACTGCCTTCCTGATCATGGTCATGTCTTCCTCGGCAAGTTTCATGGCTTTGAGCAGTTTGGCCTGTTTCATGCTAGAACTCCACCGTGGGCGCGTTTTGGGCACCAGCATCTGCGGAAAAATATGCTTTCTCGCTGAAGCCGTACATGTTTGCAATAAATACCCGCGGAAACTGTTTGATGAAGACATTATAGGTTTTGACTACATCATTATACCGTTTGCGTTCAACAGCGATACGGTTTTCGGTGCCTTCCAGCTGATCCTGCAGCGCAAGAAAATTGGTATTTGCCTTGAGATCCGGGTAATTCTCGGTAATCATGAGGAGCCGCTGGAGTGCTCCGCCCAGTTCTGACTGTGCTTCCTGGAATCGTGAAAACGCTTCGGGATCATTGAGCACTTCATCGGAAATATTCATGACGCCACCGGCACGGGAGCGTGCTTCGGTTACCTGCTGCAGGACAGATTCTTCATGGGATGCATACCCTTTTACGGTCGCGACGAGATTGGGAATGAGATCAAGCCGGCGCTGGTAGACGTTTTCTACCTGGCCCCACTGTCCCTTGACCGTTTCATCGAGAGAAACCATCTGGTTATAGTTACCGGCAAAGAACCGGTACACACTGAAAATGATAACAAGAATAACGGCAACTATAATGAGAAATGTTTTAAGACCTTTGTTCATCGGGAAATTCCTCCATTACTACCTATGGTACGTAAAAGATCCCCAAGGGTCAATGAATAATGACTATCAACGGTTTTTTTTGTATTTTGGAAGACTGCAAACGGGGTGCTCATCGGTGAGCCAGGTAATTCCGGCATCAGCGACAAGACGATCGGCGGCTTGCGGCCCCCAGCTTCCTTCACGATAGGAGTGCAGGGGAAATCCCGGTTTGCTCCAGGCTTCAAGTATGGGCTCTGTTATTTTCCAGCAGGAAAGAACCTCGTCGTCCGAAGCAAAAAGCGTACGGTCACCGCGCATACCGTCCACGAGAACCCGTTCGTAGGCTTCAGGATGGCTGGAAACGCTGGCGTCGGTGTAGCAAAAATCAAGCTGTACTTCCTCATATTCCATCTCAAAACCCGGTTTTTTAATCCGGAGGTCGATGACTATACCTTCATTTGGCTGAACTCTGATGGTAAGCAGATTCTTCCGTTCGCTTTTGCAGGGATTCGAGAAAACGATGGTAACTTCGGTAATTTTTTGCGCGAGTGCCTTCCCGGTACGGATAAAAACCGGCACATCCCGCCACCGGTCATCATCAATTGACAGGCGTACGGCCGCGTACGTTTCGGTCATGGTTGCGTCGTTACCGCATTCCTTCCGGTATGATGCATATTGCCCCCGTACAGTTTCGGCATCCATACGATCCGGATCCGGCGGACGGATACGGGAAAGAATGTATTCCTTTTCACGGTGGATATCGGAGTCGGTCATGGAGGCTGGCTGACGCATGGTGACAAGGGCAAGGAGCTGCAGGAGATGGCTCTGAACAAGATCCCGCAAAGCTCCCATCGAATCATAAAACGCCGAGCGTCCCTCTATGCCGATAGATTCGGTTGCGGTAATCATGATATGGCTGATATGCTCGCGGTTCCACGTCCCGCAAAAAAGGGGGTTCTCGAAACGGAAGGAGAGAATGTTCTGCGCCGTTTCTTTTGCGAGGTAGTGGTCAATGCGATATATCTGGGACTGGTCAAAGCGCTTTTCCAGAGAGGTGATAAGCTGCCTTGCCGAGTCCAGCGAGAATCCGAACGGTTTTTCTATGAGGAAG
>CAZQEF010000015.1:0-11564 GCA_964592325.1 uncultured Treponema sp.
GAACCAGTGACTTCTACCGTGTGAAGGTAGCACTCTACCACTGAGTTAAACGCCCCCAATAGCTGTCGAAATAGTAGCAGTACCTCAATCTTTTTGCAAGAAGCATCACCGGTCTTCACGCTGTTGCAGGACCTTTTCTCCCTCCAGTGTTCTTGGAATATCGCTGTATAACTCGGGGAGGAATTCCGGGCGCGGATGGGTCATATACTTGATATTCATGTAGGCAAGGTTCCCGTTGAAATCCGAACCGCCGGACTGAATGCCGAAAGCCTGTTCATTTTCAAGACGCGCCCGGCTTAACCGGACCATCGTTTCAGGATTACGGGTCATTGCATCCCAGGCCCGGGCGGATTCCGAAAGGAGGGACAGAGCCCGGGCATTCCTTGCTGAATCACCGGTCATCCGGGCAAGCCGGTTCAGAGTGACTCCGAGATTATTTGAGGTCTTCATGTATTGCTCTACAAAGTCGGCATGGTCACTTCTTGTCTGGGGAAAGACTATTCCTTTACGGATACGTTCCGCATCAAGTGATTCCATGAGCCGCTCATAATGCCCCTGAGCGGCAAAGAAATTCCCGCGCCGGAACAGGGTATTCGCAAAGGAATACCGGATATTCCTGTCTTCAGGTTCTTCGGCATACGCCCGGCTCAATTCATGCATTGCCTCTTCAAAATCACGTTTCTGGTAATTGATATATCCGATTCTGTACCTGACCGACGGTGTATCATTGAGTTCAACAACTGCTTTACGGTAATCAACAAGCGCAGAATCAAGGTCATTCGATATAAAGTAGTCAATATCGGCCGAATCAGCATAAAGTTTTCCGACACGGGGATCCTGCGGAACAGCACGGTTCTCCCGTTGCTGTTCATAGAGCGTCTTGCCCCGGGCGTACAATTCCTGCGCCCGCAGATATTCCTTGTCTTCCGAGCGAAGCTCTCCAAGCAGTCTGAAGGCATCAATCCGGGTCAACATCCGTCTGGGAGACATGGGAGTCGCCGACTCAAAAAGGTTCAACGATTCTCCAAGCGCAAGCGACGCCTCGTCCAGACGGTAATTATGAATAAAGAAGCGGCCCATGTTGTAATGCGCTTCAGGAACTGCAGGGTCCGCCTTGACCGCGTCTTCAAGCAGGTCGCGCACATCATCAATTTGGGCCCGGAGCGTCTCGGAATCGCCCGGCGCCGGCATGTACCGTTTGTCAAGAAGATATCCGCTCAGTTCGACGAGGTCGGAAGATCCAAGTGTCATCTTGCGCTGCGACACGAAATGATCCTTTAGCGGAAGAACTTCTGCAAGATTGTCCGTCCTGATAAAATACCGCATCATCCTGGCAAGATAGGGATCCTTGCTGCCATACAATTCGAGTAATGACGCATACATGACCCGGGCTTCTTCATATTTGGACGGGTCTTCTTCCCCCCAGTCAAGATACGTATCGCCAAGGAGCATCATTCCCTCGGGATCATTCACATAATTGTCGAGCACCCGTCGTTTGAGAATTGTTTCCGCTTTTTCAAAATTACGCAACTCGCTTCGAAGCATCTCGGCATATTCAAGTCCGCCCATGCGGTCATTCTCAAAACGGTTGAGAAGCCGTTCGTACATGGTCTCGGCAGAAATGTACTGCTTCTGATCACGGTAGGCTCTCGCGTAGCGGAAATACCATTTCTTTTTGTTCCATACGACAACAGCCTCATCAAAAAGCTGCATTGACCGGGTATACCGCGCATCTTCTATTGCCGTATACCCGCGCCGGTAAATCCCTTCGGCCGCAATCGGGCGGTAAATGAACTGCCAGGACAAAAAGACGACACAGAATGTAAGAATGGATATGCCGGTGAAAAGAATGGCGGCAGGAATGATTTTGTTGACCAGAACGTATCTGAGAGATGACTTTTCCTGTTCATACTCCGCTGCAGTTTTCTTTTCGAAATCCCTCGGGATGGGAATGGACCGGTTAAGCCGGTCTTCCATAATTCGGGCAACTTTCTTGAGGGGAGTCTGCTCCAGAACATGGTGTACCACTTCCATCTTGTTTCGTTCTGATCCGTCACCTTCGGCAAGGTATTCCTCTATCGCCATGCGGAGATTCAACGGATAGTGGGTGAGCAAATCGAGGAATGTTGCGAAATCTGCTTCGCTTATCTCGAGAGGGATGTCTTTTTTTGATGACTTGCGGGAAATATCCTTCGGGATCAGTTCGTCCAGCCCGTCCAGGCCGGAACCCTCGGCAAAATCA
Organism: uncultured Treponema sp.; assembly: GCA_964592325.1. GTDB lineage: Bacteria > Spirochaetota > Spirochaetia > Treponematales > Treponemataceae > Teretinema. The sequence continues at coordinate 2,243 of CAZQEF010000015.1, forward strand.
GAAAACCCGGGGATGTGGAATTCATCTTCGGGAGAACTCCCGGCGCCATGGAGAATGTCTTCGTCGAGACTGAACCCGTCAAAACCGTCTATCGCAGCATCCTCGGCGGCAGAAACGTCTTCTTCGGGAGGTATGGGAAGATCATCCGGAATGGAAAAATCGGAGAAGTCGGAAACAGATCCCGGAGATGATTCTCCGCCGGAGAGGTTGGCTCCGCCGGGAATAATACCGCTGCCGGGAGTTTCCGCGGACGGCGGAGTGAGATCCATTGTTTCTTCCAACGGAGGGATCTCTTCGCCGGAAGAGAGCGTTTCGGGTTCAATTACAATATCAGCAGATGGAGTCTCGCCGATACCGGCCAGATCACTGAAATCAAACGTTTCACCGGCATCGCCCAAGTCTCCCAGGTCACCAAGGTCACCCAGATCACCAAGGTCCGACAGGCTGCCGGTATCGGCAGAAACGCCTTCATCAAAGGCCGCTGCCGGCTCGCCCGGTTCTACTGAACCGCCCGGTTCTACCTCTTCTGCCGGTGCAAAGGCTTCATCATCAAAAGAAGGAAGTGAAAAATCGTCCGGCAGGGAAAAACCGGTGTCATCCGGACCGGCACTCCCGGCTCCGGACAAGTCCTCCGCAAACTCATCGGGTACCGAAAACTGATCTGCTGCGGAGTCATCAAGTTCGGGAAGTCCGGCCGCGAGCAGGGCATCAAGGCCGGCAACAGCGTCCACCGGTTCTTCCCTGGCGCTTCCAGAGAGTTCGGCATCATCCATGCTGACAGGTTCAAGATCGTCAGCTACCGGCTCAAGGATATCCGCGGCTGAATCATCTCCTCCGGCGACGGGCGGTTCATTGTCATCAAAAATCGCATTTGAAAAGTCGGGGAGAGAAAAATCATCGGGACCGGGAGTCTCCGCGGAAGTGTCGGTAACGACAGCTTCGGATTCGTCCCCCTCCAGCTGGAGTGAGTCGAGCAGAGAGTCGAATTCTGAACGCTCGGAAGAGGAGTCTGATGCGTCGGTTGCCGGTTCCCGGGCACCGTCTGTGTCACCGGAAGGAACATCATCAATACCGGCCAGAAGATTGTCTACATCGATCGGAGGAGTTGTTTCCTGAATTTCGGAAGGACGGGGGAAAGGTTCATAGGTTTCACCACGTTCTTCGGTTACTTCCCGTTCATTGCCGAGGTTGCTGAGTTCTTCCCTGAAATGTTCGAGTTCTTTTTTTCCCGGCATCTTTTCCCTGTATGCACCATTGATATAGTACATTCTCGGTTTTTTTAAACCCGTTCTTTAGTCGACCATTGTCCTCAAGATTTTGAAGGAAATTCCGACAATTGTAAAGAACTATTATGAAACGATTACTTTTGGTTATTACGGCCATATTTCTGGCGCTCGCACCCCTTTGCGGGTCAGAGATTGATTCGGTCACCTACGCGCGGCTGGTCTCATCCATAACGCAACCGGAACAGCCGGTTTTGGCGGGGAAATATGTCATCTTCACCGCGCACGGCGACGCCCGCCATGCAGGAATTGCGTTCCGCCATGAAAACTACGCGACCATTCATTCCATGAAACGTATTGTCCGCCGTGATGAAAACGGCATGCCGCAAAAGGATTCTTTCGGCAAGCCGATGGATACCATCCTCTTCTACATCGCGAAAATTCCGCCCGGAACGGTTGAACTTCAGTACCGGATGGTCATTAACGGATTATGGACGACAGACCCGCTCAACGCACAAACGGTATATGATCCGGAGAACAGGATGCAGGTATCGGTGCTTTCCGTGCAGCGCTATGAAACGTTCAAAACGGATTATGTCAAAAACGGAACCGTACGTTTCACCTGCACTGCGGATACAGGCCGGTCAATCAGACTTGCAGGATCCTTTAATAACTGGGATCCCTTCATGTATGAAATGACCGAAACGGCGCCGGGCAGGTATGAACTGGTGTTGCCGCTCCCCCGCGGGACCTGGTATTACGCGTATTTTGACGGCACGGCACAGCTTCCCGATCCGGCGAATCCGGACCGGGTGTATACCCGCGACGGACGGGTAGCCTCGGTAGTTACCGTCCAGTAATCATTTTATCTTTCGTTCAATAACCAGTTTCACCGCATTATAGGCACCATTGTATATCCCGTCCCGGTGATTGGTCATGATGTGACTGCAGTAAATCTTTAAAAGATCATCATCCTCGATGAGCAGTTTGAGAATCCGGTGAAGTCCGGTCAAACTAGCCGTTTCGATGGTTCCATCCCCTATTTCCGCTCCACGAATTGCTCCCCAGGCCTCATGGCGCCCTACACGCTGAATGAAGAGCTTGGGAACCGGATAGAAAGACAGCTCGCTCGGCTTTGTGATCATGACATCACAAATACGCATAAGCAGATTCGTGGCATATACCGCGCAGTAAAAGTCATCATGCAGGAATACGTGAACACCGGAAATCTCCGAGTCAGAGGCTTCCTCGATGAAAGCCCGCGACTCCTGCCAACTGGTATGGAGTGTCCAGGGAATATCTTTTTCCCGCAAGAGTTTCTCCAGTTCCTCCCACCTTCCACGATGGTCGCCCATGTTTATGAGCAGGGAAACCTTTTTATCCGCGATGGCCGCCTTACAGGTCCCCGCAATATCGGCAAAACGTTGAACCTGCGCACCGGCGCCGCCCATGGTAAGCAGAAAACGGCGGGTCTCGCCGTCACGTATCCGCCGGAGACGGGCGGAGCAGTCCACCTCTATGCCGGCAACAATCTCATGATCAATGTAGTGCCCAACCAGCTGAATGTCTTCCGCGGGCATGGTCTGGCGCAACTTGAGATTGGCTCCCATGGAATGGAAAGTGCGATATCCCATGTATGCCGACGGTGATTGAACGGCATGAACACTGCCTTCCACAACATGAAATGCAATGGGAAAATTATCGGGAATAATCGTCACGACATCATTCATGCCGGCGGCAACGGCCGCATGGCCGGTCCAGGGATGAGTGGAAAAAAACGGCATACCCTTGGGAATATCCGCATACAGGGGGGCAAAAATCCGGGATAGTGCCGCTTCTTCTATTGAAAAGGTCAGTTTCTTTGCGGCCCGGCTGGTCACGTAGTCCCACACCAGCGAATCAAAAAGTTTTGAGCGCTGGGATATCCGTGACCCGAGATTATACAGGTCCTCCAGATGCTTGATGGTCTTGCTTGCGGCGGATTCGGGAAAGGACATGAGATCAAGCCAGTAGGGCGTATATCCCATGGAATGGGCCGCGGAGGCCAGCGCTATCGCCATGCGGCAGTGCCCGAATCCCATCCTGATGGTACCGAGCATGATCCCGTTATCCGGATCTATCGGGACGCCGCCTTCACGGTCGTCAGCCGTGTTGTGCACCGTCAGAATGTTAAAATCCTCTGCGCCGTACCCTTCAGGATACGCAGCCAAAGACGGAGCGTATCCGGGATCAAAGTCAAATTTGCGCGCGTAACGCCTGAACCGGCGTTCAGCTTTCCTGATTACCTTTCCCGGCATGGGGTTCCCGTACAAAATATTGTCTACCATAAAGAGATTCTACTCCAGGATTAAGGGATACGCCAGAAAAAAGGGATCCCTATTGCAGTCCGTATTCTTTCATTTTGGTTAACAGCGTCCGCCGCGAGATACCGAGCTCCGAAGCGGTTCTTTCCCGATGACCGCCATTGTGTTCAAGGGCAACGACTATTGCGTTTTTTTCCGCATCCCGTAAATTCGCATTTCCGGTACTGATACCGGCCGTTCCGGGAACGGCTATTTCCGTGAAAGAAAAATCTTCCCTTCGCAGAGTGGCCTTTTCAGCAAGGATGACCGCCCTTTCTATACTGTTCTCAAGTTCCCGGATATTTCCCGGATAACGCTGCATCTGCAAAAAATCTAGCGCATCACGGGAAATACCGGTCACATCACGCCCGGTTTCACGGGCGTACCGGGCAAGAAAGAATCCGGCAAGCGGCGCTATGTCTTCACGCCGTTCGCGGAGGGGAGGAAGATGTATCTCGATAACGTGAATACGGAAATACAGGTCCTCCCGGAAAGACCCGTTCCGGACCGCATCGGCAAGATTCCTGTTGGTAGCAGCAATTATCCTGATATCCACCGGAATGGGACGGTTTCCCCCAAGACGCACGATAGTCCGCTCCTGCAGTACACGCAGCAGTTTAACCTGCATGTTCACGGGCATCTCTCCAAGTTCGTCAAGAAAAAGCGTCCCGCCTGAAGCAAGTTCAAACAGTCCCTGTTTACGGCTCTCCGCGCCGGTGAAGGCCCCTTTCTCGTATCCGAACAACTCACTTTCCAGGAGCGTATCAGGAATTGCCCCAACATTGACCGGAACAAACGGTCCGTCAGGACGGGTGCTTGAACGGTGTATGTCACGGGCGATGACTTCTTTGCCGGTACCGCTTTCACCGGTTATAAGCACATTCGACATCGTTGGAGCAGCCCGTTCCACAAGCCGGTAAACCTCTGTCATCGCTCTGGAAGCGCTTCTCCAGACACCGTCTGTCTGTCCTGAAATCCGCTGGCCAAGATCGGCCATTCTCTGGAGAGTTTTCCCCGTTACCGCCTTTTTCAGACGCAAAACGAGCTCCGCAGGATCAAAAGGTTTTACAAGATAATCTTCCGCGCCCAGTTTCATCGCGGTAACGGCATCCTGTATCTCTCCATGCGCGCTTACCACGATAACCGGCAGCCAGGGTCCGTCATCCTGAATTGCCGCAAGAACATCAAGGCCGCTCATGCCGGGCAGACGCAAATCCAGAATCACGGCATCGAAGGGCTGTGATGAAAGAATATCCAGCGCCGATTCACCGTCAGGACAACCCGTACAATCAAACCCGTCCAGGGAAAGGTACTCAATGACAGACATCCGCAAGTTTTTCTCATCGTCTACAACAAGAATTTTCCCCGCTTTATCAGTGCTGTTCATCGTACGTTCCTCCGCGGCGCCGTGCCGGCAGCGCTATCCAGAATTCACTTCCGCCGCCATGGCGGTTCCGAAACCCAACCGAACCGTTGTTCATTTCGGCAAGACGTTTCACAAGCGCAAGACCAAGCCCGGAGCCCTGCGTCTTAGTCGTAAAGAACAGTTCAAAAATCTGCGCACGTATATCATCCGGAATACCGTTGCCCCGATCAAGAATCCGGAATCTGACCATGTCATGGTCTACCGATACGGAAAGTTCCGGATGTTCCACATTTTCAGGAGAAGCATCATGAGCATTCGAAATCAGATTGTCGAGCATCTGGGTAACATGACCTGGATCCGCGTACACACAAACGGCGGGATCAGGGAACGGTGATACGGCGAGCGACTCGCCGTAACGTTCACGGAACTGCTCGAGAAGCCCGGTAAGGCCGATCATCTGCGGTGTTCCCGCTCCCGTCCTCAAGAAATCGCGTAACCGCTCGGTTAATACGGCAAGACGATCTGTTTCCTCGCGTATTATGCCCAGATTGCGTCCAAATGATTCGGGAAGGGACCGTTCAAGAGTCGCGCACTGTACGCGTATAACGCCCAGGGGGTTCTTTATCTCATGGGCAAGCGTACGCGCCGCTTCACCCAGCTGCACCAGATAGGCATTTTTTTGCTCACGTTCGCGATACGATGCCAGTTTCCGGGAATACCGGAACACAAGCGCGACAGCGCCGAGAAAAACCGCAAAGGACAACGCAATAAGCCCCGTTTCGGTTACGGCCTGCCGGTGCAGGGACGTTGCATCCAGTTCCATGAAAATGGTATGGACATTTCTCATATGCACCGGCGAATGATGCATGGGCATGGTTCCCTGTAATCCGGGACTGCGGCCAGGCATCCGGGGATGCATCGGAAGGCGTCTCCCCCGCATGAAACCGGGGCCGTCCAGTCCGGGAACCACTCCCGTTTTCCGTATGACGGTAATGGACGCGCCGGATATGGAAAAATACCCGGGACCCAGATCATCAGGAGGCAGGAGCGCCGGTGCCGTACCATAGCGGTAGACCGGGTTACCCTGCGCATCATACAACCCGAGCCCGACAAGGTCCTCCCACTCCTGCGGATCAAACGACCCTCCTCCGCCATAACGCTCAACAACACCGGTCATGATCTGAAAGGCCCGGCTTTCCATGTCGGTTCTGTGAGTGCGGATATTCTGTTCCACGAGGAAAACCCCGGTCACCGTCGTAAAAACCAGGGCCAGGACAAGTGGAATGGAGGCAAAAAACGGTTTCATGCGGTAAGTGTACCCCGCAATACTGCGGGGCGCAATAAAGATCAGCGATTCTGTCTTCGTCCGCTAAACCAGCCCGGACCGCCATAGCGATGCCCGCCGAACGGCTCACCACATGCATTACCGCCGCGTCCGTTCCAGCCCAGCCGCGATCCGCGTCCGTTCCAGCGCGGACCCGGTCCGAATGAATCGCTGAATTCCAGTTCCTTCCCGTTTACCGTTGCGGAAACCGGCATGATTCTGCCGGAAAGGCCCTCAGGAGCAAACCGGGGGTCGGTATCAACATACCCCCGCACAACCAGTTTGTCCCCGACCGAAATACCCTCTTCCCAGGCGACACGGTAGAATGGACCGGGAGGCAGCAGCCACTCGCCGTCTTCAGCTTTCACAAAAGGAACGGATTCGCGAACCGCGAGAACTCCTTCAACGGTAGTCAATTCGCCCCGGCCGTTGGCATATAATCCGGATGCCAGAACCGCCAGAACCACAAATACAATCACTATCTTTTTCATGACAAACTCCTTGAACGCTGTTGCGTCAAATATGTACTGCAAGAATCGTGCCAGGTGTAAACTCCGGTATCATGCGGTGTTTACTGCAGGCAACAGGATCTCCAGGCAATTGCATGGGCAGTTTTTTCCCATTAGCGGGAAATTTTTTCCCGGATAAGCCGGAATACATGTTCAACGGCAGAACGCATGGTAGAATGCGTACATATGTTTTTCATTTATATCGTATGGCTATTTGACAAGACCCGGTTAGTGGCAAATAATGTATGAAGGGCTGGAATCTACCATTGATGAATAGACCAAATCGGGATCTTATTTTCTTTTCTTGCGCCGGAGCGATCGTACTGGGGTGCTTTTTCCTTGCGTATATGCCGCGAAAAAGCCTCCCCCCGGGTGAACAGACAGTAAATAACTTTGCGGTTTACCGTGACACCGGAGCGGCAGCGGGAATTGACGATGTGGTCGCACAGGAATCGTCGTTTGTTCCCCAGTCCCGTTCCACTTATTTTACCCACAGAACAACCGATGCCGTCTGGCTCCGCTTTACGCTCGCGCCTGCAACCCCCAGCGAAGAATGCAGCTATATATGGATACACAACGCAAGTCTTGAGAACATAACGGTATATTTTCCCGATCATGCACCAATTCAGGCCGGAAAAAAGCATCCGGTTACGGACATTCCCGTAAAAGCCCGCGACTGGTTCATTCCGGTTCCGCTCAGCGTAACCAGTACTGATACGATTTATATCCGTGTACAGACAACCACCATCATGTGGGTCCCCGTCAAGGCAATTTCCTCCGAAAAAATGATCAGCCAGATTGTACATGAATACCTTTTTTTCGGTGTTTTTTTCGGTATCATTCTCGCCATCCTTTTCGTGAACGCTTTTTCATACATTGTTGTCAAGAACTTCAATTTTTTCCTCTACGCGACCTATCTGGCATCCCTTCTGATTTATCAGGTCAGGGTTCACGGATTTATCTATCTCATACCCATGCCCTCTTTTGTGCTTGAAGCCATATTGTGGCTCAGCCTCGGGATGACGGGCATTTTTCTCATGCTTTTTGCCAAATCTTTCCTCGATATTGCACACCGCCTCCCCTTCGCAAATACCGTTCTCAACGTCTGTATTTCCCTCTTTGTTATTCAAACGGTAATCGGTATTTTCTTCTCGGCCTATTGGGCAAACCAGATCGCGTACGTTACCGGTTTTTTCGTTCCGGTCATCATTCTCATCGCCGCAATCAAGATTTACCTGTCCGGACATTCAGAAATACGTTTTTATCTGATTGCCTGGACCGCAATGATTTCCGCCACTACCATCTGGAGCACCGCGGCATATGCCGAAGCCAGAATACCGGCAAACTATTTTTTCACGGTGGGAACAGCAATCAATTCACTGCTGTTTACTCTTGCCATCTTTGACATGATCCGGACCGAGCTGAAGGAAAAAGAACTGGTAGTACAGCGTGAAACCTACTACCGGGATCTTTCACGGAGCGACCCGCTGACCGGTTTGTATAACCGCCGATACCTCAGCGAACTCATAAAACGCCTCGAAGCAGACGGGGAGATACCGACCGGTTCCGCCCTCGTAATGCTTGACCTGGACAACTTCAAGATTATCAACGACACACATGGACACCTCGCCGGGGACATGATTCTGACAAAAACCGGTGCACATATCAAAAAACACATCCGCAAGACCGATATTGCCTGCCGGTACGGAGGAGACGAGTTCCTTGTCTTCCTGCCCGGCGCAAACGAAACCGTTGCGAGAAGCATCGCCGAATCAATACGGAACGATATACTCTCCGATTTCACCTACTCTGAAACCGGCGATGAAATCCGGATTACGGTCAGCATCGGTATTTCCGAAAACCGTCTGGACGATTCGTTTGACGGATTGTTCCTCCGGGCCGATGCCGCACTCTATCAGGCGAAAAAAATGGGCCGGAACCGTATTTCCATTCTGTAAAACGCTGCTTTTCCATTGCAAACTATTGTTGAATCAGGTATTTTACTCATACCAGACTGTTTACCGGAGGAAACAATGACGACCATTCTTGAAACGAATATTACCGAACTTAAAAAACTGTTCAGCGGAAAGGTACGTGACATTTATGAAGTAACCGCCGATCAGTGGCTCATCGTAACCACGGACCGCATATCCGCGTTCGATGTGGTTTTTTCGGAAGGGATTCCCATGAAAGGAGTCTATCTCAACCGCGTCGCCAATCACTGGTTTAAATCAGTTTCCTCAATAAAGACTCACATCATTTCCTATACCCCCGGGAACGAACTTCCTTTTCTCAAAAACTATCCCGGTATTCCGGAACGTTCGATTCTGGTGAAAAAGATGAACCGCCTCCCGGCGGAGTGTATTGTGCGCGGATACCTTTTCGGAAGCGTCTGGGAAGAATACCGGAGCAAGAGTACGGCAGGGGGGATTACGCTTCCTGAAGGCATACCGCTCGCCGGCGAGATTCCCGAACCCATATTCACTCCCTCGGGAAAAGCGGAAGAAGGACATGACATCAACATAACCGAACAGGAATTCATGGATCTGGTCGGCCAC
>CAZQEF010000016.1:0-11440 GCA_964592325.1 uncultured Treponema sp.
TGTCTGACCACTTCTCAGGCGGCCTGAAAACACCCGTATATGAATGACAACTCCGCGGTATGAATCATAATGGGAATCAAAAATCAAAGCCTGCAGCGGAGACTGCGCCAGTCCTATGGGGGGCGGTATCCTTTTTACGATCGCTTCAAAAAGCTCATCGATTCCCGCTCCGGTTTTTGCCGAAACGGGGACGGCAGTATCGGAATCAAGTCCAAGATCGTGATCAATTTGATGCTTCACGGCCGGTATATCCGCCGCTGGAAGATCTATCTTGTTGATGACCGGAAGTATCTCCAGATCATGTTCCAGTGCAAGATACATGTTTGAGAGAGTCTGTGACTCAATCCCCTGTGATGCATCAACCAGCAGCAACGCACCTTCACAGGAAGCAATTGCCCGTGAAACTTCATAGGTAAAATCAACATGTCCGGGGGTATCAACAAAATTGAGAAGATAGGTTTTCCCGTCCAGAGCGGTATATGGAATGGTTACCGCCTGGCTCTTAATGGTAATACCGCGTTCCCGCTCAATATCCATGCTGTCGGTCATTTGATCATGATAATTCCGTTCATCGATTATTTTTGCTTTTTCAATGAGACGGTCGGCAAGCGTGGATTTCCCGTGATCTATATGGGCAACAATGCAGAAATTGCGTATGTACTGGGGGTCTGTCATATCCGCACTATATTAGAAATATGATGGACTGTCCAGAGACGCGGTTAATCCGATGAATGCGTCCATATACCCGCTTTTCCTGCGTTTTGCAAGGAGCTGTACGGAAACAAGTCCATACTCATCATTGAAATCCATCTTCCGCAATTCTACGGAATCCTGTATGGAAAAGCCGCTTTCATCGGCTATGCTGCCGGTAATAAGACGTTCAACCGAATAGCGGTCTTTTTTCCCTACCGGCTTCAAATCCATACCAAACAACGGCAGCAGCACCCTGAAGGGAACATCGCGGTCAAAGGCGCTCCGGGCAGGTTCTTCAGGCCGATCGGCCAGAAGCACATACCAGTTCCGGTACTTGTCTTTCCCGGCAGGATCGGTTGTCCCGGTAATCTGTACTATGGTTCCCGGCTGTTCCCGTATGATCAGGGTTTGCAAATCTTCCAGTGTAGCTACAGGATGGTTATTCATCCTGGTTATTATGGCATCGGCAGGAACACCGGCAAGCGACAGGGGGCTTCCCGGAACAACGTAGACCGGAGACACACCGTCATTCTTTCGCGACCCCGAAAAACTTACGGTTCGTCCAAATGCCCCCATCCAGGGATGCATTACTTTCCCGCCCTCATACAGTGAAGGCAGGATGATCTTGAGCAGTTCAACCGGAATGGCAAAGTTAAGCCCTTCAAACGCTTCTATTCCGGCAAAGACAACAGCCTGGACCCGTCCGTTTTCATCGACGATCGGCCCTCCGGAATTCCCGTGGTTTATGGGCGCATCGATCTGCAGAACATCGCCAAGGGAGAGTATTCTGCGCCGTTGTGCAGAGACGATACCCGAGGTCAGTGTCTGTTCCAGCCCGGCAGGAGACCCGATGGCATATATCCGGTTCCCGACGGCAAGTTCCTGGGATGAACCCAGAGTAAATACTTCAGGCGGATCTATCTCGGTCTTGAGGAGAGCCAGATCAAAAACGGGGTCCCAGCCGATAACCCGTGCGGGAATCCGTGTGTCGGGATCTGACGGCATTTTGATAAACAGCCGTGAATACCCTTCATAGGCCGGATCAACTTCACTCGAGATGACATGATAGTTGGTTATCAGATATCCGCGTTCATCAATAAAAAACCCGGATCCGATGACACGGTCAGCGTATCCGACACGGTTCTCAACCCGCAGTCCGCGGTCTACCCATACGGTAACGGTGCCCTTTATCATCCGCGACACAACATCAGGATCAGGGGCTTCGTCTTCCGGGGTACCCTTTGCAAAACGATCCAGGGTGAGCAATGTTTCATTTCCGTCAGAACGCCACGCGCGCCGCCTGCTATCCAGTATTCTCTGATCATCCCAGGCGGAAGGCGCGATTGAAAGCGTCTTGAGCGACTTCCAAACTCTGAGCGCCTTGGTCCACTGCTCACTGTCGACCGCTGCATCAAATTCGGTCTGTGCTTTTTGCAATGAATCTGAATACAGCTTGTCTATGTCTTCCATTGCCGGTGAATTCTCGACAAGCAGGACAGATCGGAACAGGGCTTCCACAGGATCTTTTTCCAGCAGTGCCCGGGCTTCGGAAATTTCATAACGGATACTCTGTTCATCGGAATAATCAATCCGTACAACAGGTTCTGCGGCAGAGGAACAGGATACAGCCAACAGTCCGGAAATACTGAATACAATGATCACAAGAAACGATCGAATACTATCGGGCATCAAGAAGCTCCACAAAGACAAATCCTCCGGTACGAACAACTGCGAAATGCAGTGAACCAATTTTCATCATGGGACAAACAACTGCAGCAGGCTCACGGTTAAGGTGTTGAAGGATTGTTTTCGCAATTTCCCGGGAATCGGAAGGAATTCGTCCAATCCATTGAATATCATTGAACGAGTCGGTAAGAACCGGACGTGATACGGTCCCGTAAGTTACGGAACGGGGCTGCCCCTTTTCGATTACCGCTTCCACCGGACGGCCGTTTACCGGATGGATCCACCTGCTTCTTTCCATCCCTCCGGAAGATATTTCCCATTCAATCTCGAAAACGCCATCTTCATCTGTATCCCATCTTTTTACCGTCGTCCCGTCCGGTGTGTATTGTTCCTGATACTCATAAGTCCGGTTTGCGTTCTGGTCAATAACAATTTTGGTAATCGAACCCCCGTTGTCATACTCCACAATTGTTTCAAAATAACCGTCCTCATTTGAATCTTTCAGAGTACGTACAGGGCGGCCGGAACGGTATGTCGTCTGTGAATACAACATACCCCGAACACGTTGTTCGCTCATTACGGGGATTGAGTTCTCGAGTACATAGCGGACTTCACCGTCGGAGATATCAGCAATCGGTTCAGAATAATACAGGGCCGCTCCAGACAGCATCTGCCCGGTAAGCGGTTCAATGCGGTCCTGTATGGTCAAATAGTAGAACCCTTCCGGAATACTGTCATTCCTCTCCCACTGGATCGGTCCCCATTTGAGCGCCTGCGGCCGCATGGTGTAATCTCTTGATTCACGATGAACTCTGGCCACTGATGGATATATGTCATACGTTATTTCCATTGACGCACGAACAAGTGAAATTACGGCAGGTTCTCCAAGTTCGGCAGTAACCGTGAGTTCGGGATATCCGTTTTGGCGTGTATCAAATTCGGCATAAACCGGACGTCCCATCCGGTACCGTACCCGTGAATCCGTGATTCCGTCGTTATTCCGGTCATGGACAAGAATACCGTTAAAACCTGCGAGCTGCTCGAGGAAGCCCTTTCGTACAGAGTCGGTAACCAGAAGCGGTTCCATCGAAAACAGCAGGTCCCTCGGTACCCCGTCAGATGCCAGGCGCATGAGTTCCTCAACGGCTGTTTCTTCCGGGACAAGGCCGTATTCAAGCGCAAGAACAGCCGCAAGAGCGCGGAAATATGCTGTTTCAGTATCCCGCCGCAGCATGTTGCGGTACATGCGGATATTCCTTTCACGGGAATCTGCAGTCCGTTCATAGGGGACGGCCAGAAGAAGAAGCTCGGGACGGTCTTCCTGCCACACATAGAGGCGGGAGATTATTATCCGTGCAAGCTCCAGACGTACCGTATCAGGCGGATTTTCCTGTTCTACACGTAAAAAGGCTTCGGCAAACCGGCTGTCAAACGGCCACCGCTCAAGGCTTTGCCGGACAAGGGCAATTGCATCATCAAGCCGCCTGAGCCCGTAGAGGGAAAGCAGGCGGATGTAGTCGGCATCGGCATTCAGATCGTCAGATGCGGTATCAAGAAGCGCGAGCGCATCAGTGTACCGGCAGGTTTCCGCATACAAACGCGCGCACAGCCTTACCGCTTCCCGCCGGTCAAAACTGCGCCAGGCGAGGCCGTCGGACAGCGAGAGTTCAACCCGTTCGAGTATGTCTGCACGGGGCGCCCCCTGTCCGCTCAGGGCAAGGGCTTCAATGTAGGGGAAATCAGCCATGAGGGGATCATAGGTGGTTCCAAGGCTTGCCTCGAATGAGGCCTGTTCAAATCGTTGTTCATTCAGCAGCGACGCTGCACGCTCAAGCGCGCGGTATGCTGCTGCGGCATTAACGGTTTTTCGCGACTGTACCGGTTGTTCAGCAGATAGTAGAGTGGTTGTACAGACACTGATCAGCACAGCACAGGCACATGCGGTCAATCTCCGTGTAGTTTTCACGCTTACTGCTCCTCCGTATCATTATCGGCAGGAGATGAGGGAGGTTCGGCAAAAAGAGCCCGGACTTCCACATCATCAAGTGTCTCTTTGGTCAACAGCGCTTCGGTAAGCCGGTTCAGATCATCACGGTGTTCCCGTATGATTTTTTCCGCTTCGTTGCGTGCTTCATCCAGAATGGTCTTCACGGCAGAATCAATATGCCGGGCTGTTTCATCAGAATAATCCTTGTGACGGGCTATCTCTTTTCCGATAAAAATGGGCTCGTCTTCCTGACCATAAGTCACGGTTCCCAGTTCATCTGACATACCGTATTCGCAGGCCATACGGCGCGCAATTTCGGTAGCCTGCTGCAAATCGGCCTTGGTACCCGTTGTGGTCTCGCCATACACAAGCTTTTCCGCAACATAACCGCCGAAATTGATGCAGATGCGGTCACGCAGCCAGCCGCGCGTACGTGAATAGGCATCCTGTTCGGGCAGTGAAACGGCAAGGCCAAGCGCCTGACCGCGGGGTATTATGGTCACCTTGTGAAGGGGATCGGCATTTTTCAGATAATAATGCAAAAGGGCATGGCCCGATTCATGTACCGCAGTCATCCGCCGGTCTTTTTCCGGCATGAACATTGATTTTCGGGCGACACCCATGAGGAGTTTGTCCCGGGCTTCCTCAAAATCGGCGGACTCAACGGTTTCCTTGTCCTTTCGTGCGGCATAGAGTGCGGCTTCATTCACGAGATTCGCGAGATCCGCTCCGCTCATGCCCGGCGTTGCACGGGCAAAACGGTTGAGATCCACTTGTTCATCAAGCGGAATCTTTGAGGCGTGAATGCGCAAAATGGCTTCCCGTTCACGGATGTCGGGCATGGCGACCACAACCTGTCGGTCGAAACGACCCGGCCGAAGCAAGGCGGGATCGAGAACGTCAGGACGATTGGTCGCTGCCAGTATGATCACCCCATCCTTTGTTTCAAATCCGTCCATTTCAACAAGCATCTGGTTCAGGGTTTGCTCACGTTCATCGTGACCGCCCCCGTATCCGGCGCCGCGGGTTCTGCCAACAGCGTCCAGCTCGTCAATAAAGATGATACAGGGGGCATTCTTGCGTCCCTGTTCGAAAAGATCACGGACACGGCTCGCCCCGACACCCACGAACATCTCGACAAAATCACTGCCGGAAATATTGAAGTAGGCAACGCCGGCTTCTCCTGCCACCGCACGGGCGAGCATGGTCTTACCGGTTCCGGGCATTCCCACAAGCAGTACCCCTTTCGGAATCCGGGCACCCATCTTTACAAATTTTTGCGGATTCTTGAGAAATTCTACTACTTCTTCCAGTTCATGTTTGGCTTCTTCCTGACCGGCGACATCGGCGAAAGTAATTTTTTTGTTTCCCTGTTCATATCGCCGCGCCTGGCTTTTTCCGAACTGGAAGGCACGGTTACCCTGTCCCTGCGACTGACGAATCATGAGTATGACAAAAATGAGCAGCAACAGGGTGGGCGCGAACTGAAGCAGGTAAAACCATATCGATACCGGTGTTTCACCGCCGGTTACCCGTACCCGGTTCTCTTCCAGAAGCGGCATGAGCGAAGGATCGTTATACGGAATGTATGTGTAAAACAAACCGTCTTCGTTCCGTATTTCCCGCAGAACACCGCGTATTTTATTCTGATCCAGGATACGAACCGAATCAACCTGCCCCTGGCTTACCCGGGCCACAAATTCGGTATAGGACATTTCGTTTCCCTGCCGGCCGCTTCCGGTGTTGAAGAGAAAAAATATAAATACGAAAACCGCAGCGAGAAAGAAAAGAAAACCCAGTCTTCCCTGCTTTCTGTTTGGCGCATGCGGTTTGTTTCCGGAATCGTGTTCTGCCATTATGATCCTACCGTTGAACGTACCAGCGGGGATACCCCAGGGGAGTGCCATAGACCGCCCTGATAGTGCCGCCACACTCTATGATTGGCAGCAAATCGCGGTCATGTTCCCGAACAGACCAGTCGTTCATGAGTTTTTTAACCGCCTCCGGCCGTTTGTACCGTATCTCCCCCCATTCTGGAACGGATAACCAGTGGAAACGTAAACGGGCCGGTCTTTTCGTCAATAAAGACCGAGTTTTCCCCTCCGGATACCCGGAGTGTTCCGAATGGCAACAGGTACTCACCGCAAGAAGCAATATAAACAAGATAGCCGCTTTTCCGGTTCTGCACAATATCGGACTCCAAAAAAACACAATTATCACGGCAGCTGAATGATATTCCGGCTCCGGAAGCAAGAACGCCCTCTTTCATGCGATCCGGGCCAAGAACCATCCGGGAAACCAGGCGATGTGATATTCGCCTCTGAACATTGAGCAATATCAACCCGCGATGAAGAAGCCTGAGCCGAAGCGCCGGATGCAGACTGCGGAAAGCCGCCGCGGAACAGGTACAGCGGTGTTGCTCCATTTTCCATTCCGGAAGCGGGAAAGAATTGATGAAATCCTCATCCAGGGACGCTTTCGATGCACCGGCCAGCATTCCCTTTCTCCATCCGGTATATACGCTGTCCAGTACCGGAACCAGACGGGTCCGTATGCGGTTCCGGAAATAGCGCGTCTCCCGGTTGGTATGATCCTCCCTCCAGGAAAAACCGTTACTGCGCAACCAGTCTTCCAGCGAGAGCCGGTCAACCCCCAGCAACGGGCGAAGCACAGCTCCATTCCGTGAAGCGATACCGCGCATACCCCCGGTTCCTGCCCCCTGGAGAGTTCGCATGAGCAGTGTTTCAAGCTGGTCATCGCGGGTATGTCCGGTACAGATCCAGGCAATACCGTGTTCTTCTGCCAAAGTGCGGAACGTGCGGTAACGTATGCTCCGCGCAGCCTCCTCTTCTCCCCTGCCCCGTTTGTGAGCAAGTTCGGCAACGGCGCCGGTTTCAATATCAACACGGAAACAGGGAACCGGCGGTGTGAGAGAGGCACAAAGCTGCTGGACAAAATCGGCATCCCCTCCGCTTTGCGTTTCACTGCGCATACGGTGATTAATGGTTACCGCGGAAAGAGAACACCCGTACGCGGGAAGGATGCGGTGAAGCATGACAAGGAGAAAAACGGAATCTGCCCCGCCGGACACAGCGGCAAGAAACGACTTCCCGTGATCCATGGACAATTCTCCGTCCTGATGAAAAAAACTTCTGAAACAGGAGATGACCGTCTGTTCCGGATCCCGTAAAGCACTCATACGTACAGTATAGCAGACAAAAAAAGGGACCGAAAGGTCCCTTTTTTCCTGTCATAATTTCCGGACAGATTACTCTTCCGCCGGAGCGGCAGCGGTTTCTGCAGCTGCTGCTTCTGAAGTTTCTTCGGAAGCGGCAGGCACTTCTGCCTTTGCATACTTGAGCGTGGCAACCGTCAGATGGGGATCGGTGAGAACTTTTACTCCCTCGGGAACCACAACATCCTTGACGTGGATGGAGTGATTGATCTGAAGATCAGTTACATCCACCACGACACGGGGCGGCAGGTTCTTGGGAAGACATTCAACATCAAGTTCTTCCGTACCGGCTTCAAGAATACCGCCAAGACGAACGCCCTCGGGTGAACCGGTAAGGCGAACCGGAATCTTTGTACGGATCTTTTTACCGGCCTCTACCTCGTAGAAATCAACATGGGTCACCTTGTCGGTAATGATGTTGTACTGTGCGTCCTTGACAAAGGCGATTGCGTCACGTGAACCGTCAATCTTGACGTCAATGAGCGTACTCTCGGTGATGGTGCCATACAGCTTGGCAAAATCCTTGTCATCGAGATCCAGCAGGACTGCTTTTCCGGCATTGTCATACATGACTGCCGGAAGCCGTCCTTCATGACGAAGCCGTTTTGCGGCTCCTTTCCCGGTCAGTGTCCGGGTTCGCGCTTCAATAATCTTCTTATCCATTTCTGGAACTCCTTGTTACCAGGCCCCTTCCACAAGGACACTCCCCGTGATCTGAGCTCAGGTTATTAACCGCATAAAAACCGCCGGCGGTACCGGCGGTTACGGAACGCGGTGTATAATAGCTGGGACGGCAGGATTCGAACCTGCGGAATGACGGCACCAAAAGCCGTTGGCTTACCACTTGCCGACGTCCCAATGATTACAGTTGTTTACAACCGCCATCCGGGACGCTGTAAAACCCTGGGGCAATGCCCGCCAGGTTTACTCATCGTCTGCCGAATCGGCGACTGTGGTCTCTTCAACGTTTCCGGCCTCAAAGTCGGCCAGAATCCGGTCCTGCAGTTTCGTGCGGAAATCGGGACAAATAGGATGGGCAACATCCTTGTATTCACCAGTACGAATCTTCCGGCTCGGCATGGCAATAAACATCCCTGTCTTTCCTTCGATTATCTTCACATTGTGAATCACGAAGCAGTCGTCGAAGGTAACGGTTACATAGGCCTTGAGCTTGCCCTCAGTTGTCACCTTCCTGATACGGATATCAGTAATCTCCATACTTTCTCTCCTTTGCAGTAGAAGCACCAGGCACAGTTATACCCGTGCCATAATTGTACTACCGCATTGGTGAGTGCGCAAGCAAAAGAAATTGTGTACAGACTTTCCATCGTCCGGAAAGCCTTAAAAATGCGCTTTCTGCGTCCTTTTTACCTCCAAATAGTCCAAAAACGCTGGAACCTGAACCGCTCATTTCAGCGAAAAAAGCTCCTTTATCGTACAGCCCGCGTAACGCGTCCCGGATTACCGGATACCGTTCCGTTACCGGTGCGGTAAAACTGTTTCCAAAACGGGTCCATGAAGCAACAGGCCCCGAATAGAGACCGGGTAATTCAGCAACCGCCGGCAGCGTTTCACCATCATCCAGCCGATTGGCATACCAGTCATCAAGAAGACGGTATGCTTCTGCCGTATCACTGTGAACTCCAGGCCAGAGAAGAACGCCGAACACATCGCTTCGTGCCGGGAGTGGTTCGAGAATCTCCCCGCGGCCTGTTACAGACGCAGCCGGCGATCCAAGGAAAAACGGCACATCGCTGCCTATCCTGCATGCAGCCGCGTGAAAATCGCCTTTGGAGAGACCGGCAGAAAAAATCCGGTCAAGAGCGATCAGCGTCGCAGCAGCGTCTGACGAACCCCCGCCGAGTCCGGCTCCTGCCGGTATCCGCTTGTCGAGATGAACATGGATTCCGTCAGAAATACCGGATATCTCGCGGAAAATCGCAATTGCCCGGGAAACGGTATTATTCTCCGGGAGTATGAAACCGGGACAATCTATGCGGCAATCCCCTTCAGCTCCCGTCCGGCGTATTACAAGGCGATCCGCAAGAGACACCGCCTGAAACAGACTCTCAATACCGTGGTATCCGTCCGGCCGTATGCCAAGCACCCTCAAATGAAGATTGATCTTTGCGGGAGCCTCTACAGTCACCGAATTATCCATGATCGGAGGCATTATACCCAAAAAACAACTTTTGTCAAAGATTCCGCACGACCGGGGTGCACTTTTAGCACAAAAAGAGCGGGAATTCAAAGGGAAAGAAAAAAAAAGTAAAAGAATGGTTGACATAATCAAACACTCTCAATTATGTTTCAAGGGAACACGATCTTACTCCCGGTCACGACGGGTTTGTGAGCCGACCAGTAAAATTCAAATTAACGGACGGAACCAAAGCGAATGTTTATCGACAGTGATCTTGGACTGAAGCAGAACCGGACAGCGTATGTATTTGAAGACGCATACGACGACTACGAAGACGATGACTTCGAAGACGAAACCGAAGACGACTTCGATGATTTCGAAGACGACGATGATTTCGATGACGACGAAGATTTTGACGACTTCGGAGAAGAAGGGGACTACGAAGAAACAGATGACGACTTCGACTATGAAGACGATGATCTGGACTACGACGATTTCGACGAATAAAAGCGTAATCCCCCGGGTATTGGGCGCCTGTCTTGCAGACAAGACAGGCTTTTTTTATTCTTGCCCTGCAGTATCCCTGGAAGACAGCAGGTCCGGCGCCCCGTACCAGAGCTTTTCAAGATCATAGAAACTCCGTGCTGCCGGAGTCATCAAATGAACAATGACCGTTCCCAGGTCAATAAGGATCCATTCCTCACCATCGGGTATCCGCCGCTTTGTCGGCCGTATTTCCAGACCGAGCTCTTTGATCGCGTCATGCACATGCCGCTCGAGACCGCGCGAATGCGTGGAACTTGTCGTTGTTGCAATAACGAAATAATCGGTCCAGCTGTTCCTTCCGCTTAAATCCAGTACCTTGACATCCTGACCGCGATGATCGGCGAGCAGTTTCCCCAAATGAACGGCAGCGTCCCGTGTTTTCTGTGTTGTATCCATGATTCTCCTATCGTGAAATGACATATCGTCCATTAAAATCTTCTCCGAGTATTATCGTATAATCGACAATTGCCTCAGTCCCGTACACATCGGCAGTATCATCTTCCGGCAACGTACTTCGTATGGCCTTGCACTGAATGACTTCAGCAATGATCTCGGCAACCTGCTGATTCCCGATACGATCGATTATGACCGTATCTGCGTATTCCTTTTCTTCGGCATTTCCCACACGGATTACATCATATCCAAAACTCTGATACAGCTCGGACGTTCTGGCCGCAAGACCCTGTTTCGCGGTGCCATTGAGAATTTCAAGAGCATAGATACGCTCCTGTGCGGCAGTATCCGTGGAAGCAAGTCCTCCGAGCGTCTGCCGGATGATATCCTTGAGCAGTTGACCGTCATAAAACGGGAAAAGGAGCTGTTGACCGTCCACTTCCCGCAGGGTGCCGGTAATCCGCTGGGGAACCAGGCGTTCCGAATCGATCGAATACAGGGACTGCAACAGCCGTTTGAGATTCTCCTGCCGGAGATTTGTCTTCATACTGCGATATATCTCCGGAAATACCTCCGGGGAAAAAACCATTTCCGCGTTATCATTCAGCGCGCGAAAGAAAGCAAGGATCGCGCGCTGTTTTCGGGCCGCGTTTTCTCCGTCCTGGTCAAGTTCGTCAAGATACGTAACATACGTTCGCAGTTTATCCCCGTCCAGAGTGACTGCACCCGAAGGAAGGAGAACCCGGGTATCCCCGTCCAT
>CAZQEF010000017.1:0-11158 GCA_964592325.1 uncultured Treponema sp.
GGCCGTTCCCACCTTGCAGTAAGTATGCTCTTCGTCGTATTATGGCGGCGATGAAAACAATAGTTATCGGTTCCGGCGGGCGTGAACACGCCATAGCCTGGGCACTTGCCCTCTCCCCGGACGTTAAAGAAGTGGTGTGTATTCCGGGAAACGGCGGCACCGCCGTTGAAGAAAAATGTTTTAACGTATCAGCCAACATTCATGATATCGGTTCAATCGTAGATGCCTGCGTCAACGAGCTCTCCGGGGCGGCGGAAGGTTCTTTTGTGGTCGTTGGTCCCGAGGATCCCCTTGCGGCCGGTCTTGCCACGCGCCTCGCCGAATCCGGTGTACGGGTTGTCGGCGCGTCGCACAAACCCGCCATGCTCGAAGCGAGCAAGGATATTGCCAAGGAATTCATGAAGAAGTACGGGGTCGCCTGCGCGGAAAGTGAGACCCATACCGACCTGACCGGCGCCATTGCGGCCGTGAACCGCATCAACGGACCGGTCGTTATCAAGGCGGACGGACTCGCGGCCGGGAAGGGCGTCGTCGTTGCGCCGGGTCCCGAAGAAGCGGTACGGGCACTCAAGAGCTTTATGGAAGAAGGCTCGCTCGGCAGTGCCGGACGCAAGGTGCTCGTTGAAGAATATCTCCAGGGCGACGAGATCTCGATTCTCGCAGCCGTCAGTGTAACACCCGAAACCGCCGCCGCAGGGAAGGCCGTCATCAAACCATTTGTTGCTTCCCGCGACCATAAACGCCTTCGCGACGGTGCGAAGGGACCGAATACCGGTGGAATGGGCGCGATAGCACCGGTTCCGGAGCTTGAAGGAAAGGTATTCGAACAGTTCCGGACCGACATACTGGAACCGACCCTCCGGGGACTTGTCAGTGAAAACTACGACTACCGCGGATTCATCTTCTTCGGTCTCATGCTTACCAAAGACGGGCCGAAACTGCTTGAATACAACGTGCGCCTTGGAGATCCCGAAACCCAGGCAGTACTCCCTCTTATGGATTTTGACTTTGCCCGTATGTGTGGCGCCATTATCGATGGAACGCTTGATACCTTCGACTTCCGTTGGAAGCAGGGATATGTATGCGCCCCGGTTGCCGTTTCGGGCGGCTATCCCCAGGCATACCAGAAAGGGATGCCGATATTCGTGAACCGTGCTGCGGTAGATGCTACCGGTGCCCGTGTTTTCTTTGCCGGCGCCATCAACGACAAACGGTCATCGAGCCAGGCAAGCCCAGCCGGTCCGCTGGTAACCTCGGGGGGGCGCGTTCTCGCGGTTTCCGCCCATGGAGCGACACTGGAAGAGGCCCGTGATAAAGCATACCGTGCCATGGAGGCTGTATCGTTCGACGGTATGTTTTACCGGCATGATATCGGATTGCCGGGAGCGGCAGCATCAGGAGACTTATAAGGAGCGCAATGTGAAGGGAAGACATTTGATCGAACCGGGGAATTTCAGTACAGAGGAGCTTGATACCCTCTTTTCTCTGGCTGAAAGAATCATCAAGGACCCGGGCTCATATTCCGAAGTGTGTCGAGGCAAAGTACTCGCCACACTTTTTTTTGAGCCCAGCACCCGTACCCGGCTGTCCTTTGAGGCCGCCATGCTCCGTCTCGGCGGATCCACCCTGGGTTTTGCCGAACCGAACGCGAGCTCCGCTTCAAAAGGAGAGAGTCTTGCGGATACCATCCGGACTGTTGCCTCTTACGTGGACATCATTGCCATGCGGAATCCCAAGGAAGGGGCCGCGCTTCTCGCGTCGCAATACAGCGACGTTCCCGTGATCAATGCCGGAGACGGCGGACATCACCA
This sequence comes from uncultured Treponema sp., assembly GCA_964592325.1. Lineage (GTDB taxonomy): Bacteria > Spirochaetota > Spirochaetia > Treponematales > Treponemataceae > Teretinema. Next base: position 1,812 of record CAZQEF010000017.1, read on the forward strand.
TCCTACGCAAACACTCACGGATCTTTTGACCATCAGGTCCATCAAGAAAAAAATGGGGGGGCTCACCATCGGACTGTGCGGTGACCTCAAGTTTGGCCGCACCGTTCACAGTCTCGCCAAGGCGATGTCGCGCTACCCGGGGAACCGGTTCGTGCTCATCAGTCCCCCTGAACTCGAAATACCCGATTACATCATTTCCCGTGTGTTCAAACCGGCCGGGGTCTCCTTCTCGAAAATGCTCCGCCTGGAAGACGTGATTGGCGACCTCGACATACTCTACATGACCCGTGTCCAGAAGGAACGTTTTTTCAACGAACAGGACTACGTCCGCCTCAAGGACAGCTACATCCTGGACGCGGATAAAATGGGCCTCGCGAAAAAAGACCTCTGCGTACTCCATCCGCTCCCCCGGGTGAACGAAATATCCCCGGAAGTAGACGCCGACCCGCGTGCCGCCTATTTTCGCCAGGTCAGGTTCGGCATGTTCGCCCGCATGGCGCTTATCGCGACACTGCTCGGTTGCGAAGGAGGACAAAAATGAATGTACAAAAAATAAAGGACGGCCTCGTCATAGATCACATCCGCGCCGGGACGGGCATCAGGATATTCAACTGGCTCAAACTCGACAAGGTGCCCTTCAGCGTCGCGCTTATCATGAACGTTCCGTCAAAACACCTCGGAAAAAAGGACATCATCAAGATTGACAACGTGATTGATGTAGACTATTCCGTGCTCGGATTCATCGACCCGGACATTACCGTCAACGTGGTTGAAGAAGAACACGTGGTACGCAAAATCGGCCTTGCCCTGCCGGACCGGGTGGAAAACGTCATCAAATGCCGGAACCCCCGGTGCATCACCAGTTCCGAGGCCACCATCCCCCACGTTTTCCAGCTCGTTGACCGCAAACGCGCCGAATATGCCTGCCAGTACTGCGACGAACTCTACCGCGCCGGAATTGGAGAGTTTCTGTGAGCGAAACCCTGCTCTTCGTGAACGCCCGGCTCGTCGACTGCAATATCGACACCCCCGGCGCCCTCCTTGTCCGCGATGGAAAGATAGCCGCGGTGTACAAAGAGGAGGGGATGCTGTCAATGAAAGCTGCGGAATCCTCTGTCCCCGGCGGGAGCTTGCACCCCGCGCAAGCTGTGCATCCCGACGCACTCGTTATCGACTGTGGTGGAGCGACCCTCATGCCCGCTTTTGTTGACATGCACGCCCATTTCCGCGACCCCGGATTTACCCGCAAGGAAGATCTCCAAAGCGGGTCCTGCGCAGCCGCGGCTGGCGGTTACGCGACGGTCGTGCTCATGCCGAATACGAATCCGGTGATCTCCGACCGCGCTGCTTCTCTCGCTGTACGTTCCCGTGCATCCGGTTCGGGATATCCCGACATTTTCCAGTCGGTAAGCCTGACGCGTGACTTTGACGGGACGGATACATCGGCCCTTGCCGATCTTGATCCCTGCGAAACACCGATCGCCACCGAGGACGGCCATGAAGTAGCTTCCGCTGCCGTGATGCTCGACGCCATGCGTAATTGTGCAAAAACCGGCGTACTTGTCTCCTGTCATTGCGAGGATCCTTCGTTGGCGGACAGGGCCCGGGAACTTCGTGCCAGGGCGCTCGCGGATCCTGACCATTCGGCCGTACTCTATGATGAAACCGAACATCTCCTCCGCCTTGCCGAAGATACTTTGACCTACCGGAATCTTGCGCTTGCCGAAGAATCCGGCTGCCGTGTGCATATTGCCCACATCAGTACTACCGGATCGCTTGCCACAGTACGCGACGCGAAAGCGCGAAGCGGGGAGGTGAGCTGCGAGGTAACGCCGCATCATCTTGCCCTTACCAGTGAATCCCCCGAGATCGTAAATCCCCCGCTCCGGCGGGAAGAAGACCGGCAGGCCCTTATCCGGGGCCTTACGGACGGAACGATTGATGCCATCGCGACCGACCATGCGCCGCATACCGCTGCCGACAAACTTGCCGGGGCTCCGGGTTTCTCCGGGATACAGACTGCCTTCCCGGTTTGTAATACCATGCTTGTGAAAGCAGGACATTTGACGCTTTCTGCCCTTTCTGCCTTGATGTCCGCGAACCCGTCCCGCCTTCTGGGTCTTGAACGTGGCCGATTTGCGGAAGAATTCGACGCGGATCTCGTTCTTCTCGATCCTGACAAGGAGATAGTCATCGACCCGGCATCGGAATCCTGGAAGTCCCGGGGGGAAAACTGTCCGTTCGCGGGGACAGAGGTTCACGGAAAAATACTTGCGACCTTCAGGCGGGGACAGAGGATTTTCTGATTTCTCTTTTTTGGGGACAGAGGATTTTTTTCTGCTGATTTTTTCAAAAGTATCTTGTTTCTCTTGACGAATTGTACTAGTACAAGTACAATTGTACTAGATGAGTAGTACAATTGTGCCGAAAATACCAGATTTCACTCTTGATACCGCAAGCGGCGTTCCTTTCTACCGCCAAATAATCCGGCGGATAGAAGATGCGGTTCTTACAGGGATACTTCCGCCGGGAACCAGGCTGCCGACCATTCGTTCTCTGGCTATACAGCTCAAAATTAACCCGAATACCATAGCGAAAGCGTATGCGGAACTTGAACTCCGGAACATTGTATCGACTCAGGTAGGCAGTGGAACGTTTATTTCGGAGCATGCGCCTGAACCGGCAAAAGTTGAAAACGAAACTCTGCTGCATGACTTGCTTCATCGAACAGTGCTGGAGTTTACGGCACTGGGTATCAAAAAAAGCGAAATTGCCGAACTGCTTGCAAATTATGAGGAGGACGTATGAATAATTATGATTCTGGACAGACGAAAAAAGCCTTGGTGACTAACAGCGCGACGGTAAAACAACGCTCGCTCGCGCGGATTGTCGCATTGCGGATGCTCATAGTCGTCCTCTTTGGTATTACCGGCTGGGCGGTTAGTCTTGCATTCGGTTTTCCTGTACAGGCTACCGGCGGTTACTGGATTACTGTTCTTTTTATGCTTGCCGGGCTCCTCGTTGTTCTCTCGATAAGAAAAACCGATGAATGGGAACGCGCCATCATTCTCCGGCTCGGGAAATTTCACCGGGTTCGCGGTCCCGGTATCTTTTTTGTATTGCCTGTTATCGACTGGATAGCTTCCATTGTTGATCTTCGTATCCGGGTAAGCGATTTTACTGCGGAAACTACCCTGACACGGGATTCCGTGACGGTTACCGTGGATGCACTTTGCTTTTGGCTGGTCTGGGACGCAGAAAAAGCTATCTGTGAAGTGCAAAATTACGAAGAAGCGGTCATTCTATCCGCCAAAACCGCGCTCCGCAGCGCGGTGAGCAGTTATGACCTGTCGGTTTTTCTCGAGAATGGCGACAAGATCGAAGATCATATCTGCCGGACGGTTGACCAGAAAACGACTGACTGGGGGATCACTGTACAGCATATCGAGATTACTGACATACAGATACCCGAGCAGCTGCAGGATTCCCTTAGTTATGTGGCCCAGGCGGAACGTGAAAAGAAGGGCCGGGTTCTGCTGGCCGAGGCTGAAATTGAGATAGCCCGCAAGCTTGAAACCGCCGGTCGTGTGTACGCGAAAAATGATATCGCTCTCATGCTCAAGAGTCTGACAATTTTGAACGAAGGACTCAAAGCAGGCAACTCCATGATGCTTGTACCCAATTCAATAACCGAAGAACTTGAAGGGAAAGACGTATTCGGTCTTCAGGCGCTTGCGAAATTGCAACGTAAGGACGATAGCGGGAAAAAAGGAGTGGACGATGAACGTCGTTGAAACGAAGGGTCTCGAGAAAACCTATCAGCTGAATAATCTTGCCGTTCATGCGCTCCGCGGCATCACTCTGGCCTTTACTCCCGGGGAGTTCGCTGCTGTTGCCGGTCCCTCGGGGAGCGGTAAGACAACATTTTTGCATCTCGTCGGTTGTCTGGATGTTCCTACAGCAGGAAACGTCTCGGTTTCAGGAAATGATACTGCCTCCATGAGCAAGAAAGAACTCGCGTTACTGCGACGGGAAACAACCGGCTTTATCTTCCAGGCATACAATCTCATACCGGTGTTGACTGCATTTGAGAACGTTTCGATGCCACTTGTTCTGTTGGGTGTTCCCTCTTCTGAAGTGCGTGAACGTTCTGAACAACTCCTTGCGGATGTAGGGCTTGCCGGTATGGGGAACCGCCGCCCGAAAGAAATGTCCGGCGGACAGCAGCAGCGGGTTGCGATCGCGCGGGCCCTGGTGAAAAAACCGGCCATCGTACTTGCGGATGAGCCGACAGCAAATCTGGATTCCGTAACGAGCCGTGAGATTCTCGAACTCATGTGCGATCTCAATGAACGTGAAAAAACCACGTTTATATTTTCAACGCACGACAAGCTCGTTATGGACTATGCCCGCCGTCTGATTACACTCAGAGACGGACGGGTGGAGGACGAGGTATACCGATGATAACGCGGGAGTTGACCATGCTGGCCGGTATGGCATTCAGAAATCTGGGCCGCCATCGGGTGAAAACCGTGATTACCGTCGTTGCTGTTGCCATCAGTGCAACCATGTACATTTTTATGGACGGGTGGCTGTTGGGCATGACGCTTGAGTCTGAACGGAATATTGTCGCCTATGAAACCGGTGCGGCCAAAATTCAGACACAGGCATATTTCAACAAAAAAGATGATCTTCCCATGTATGAGAGTTTCGGAAACTGGGAACCTCTGGCAGCCGTTCTTGAAGAGAACGGGTATGACAGTGCCCCCCGCTTTGTATTTACCGGAACGCTTTACGCTGCAGATGGGTCTGCACCGGTTTTTTGTACCGGGGTTGATGTGATACGGGAAACGCGACTCATGCGCTATCCTGATTATCTTGATTCCGGTCGCTTCCCGGAGCCGGGTTCGTTCGAGATTGCACTGGGCATGCTTACCGCCGACAAACTGGGGCTCGCCGTTCCCCGTCGTATGGATGTGGAGAAATTTGCACATTTTGTTGATACAATTGCCCATGATACTGCTGATGCCACTTATATCAGGGGCTTATATGGAGCAAAGGATCCGGCAAACGGTAAAAAACGGCCATTTTCCGGAAAGGATGAGGTTCCACGAAAACCGCTCGTGTATCTTTCTCCTGATGCGACCCGGGAAGATATTGAACATATCTGGGATCGAATGGGACAAGCAGGGCTCCTTGATGTGCGTATATTCACTACGATCGACATGAAGGCGCTCCCCGAACGGATCGATGCATCCCGGTTTACTGAAGATCTTATTCCACTCTTCCCCGTGGGGGACAGAGGTTTACTGAAAACGATATATAAGGTCGATCCGGTCCTCGGAGACTATTTCCTTGTGGAATCAGACAGTGAAAACGCGGATAAAGCGCTCGCCATTCTCCTTGAGAACGACTATACCGGTGCCGTTCGGCATGTGAATCAGCTCATTTCGGCGACGGTTACCGGGGTTGTAAACTCCCCGAATCCGAAAAACAATGCGAATACGGTCTATATTCCCCTTGATTCTCTCCAGGACAGTGCCGGACTCGAGCTTGAGGGACGGATTACCGAACTTATCATCCGTAGCAAGAATGCTGATGATGCATCCCTGCCGGGTGATTTTGAGTCTCCCGACCGGATTCTCGCTGTTTTTGAAGAATCCTCTGTCCCTCTTCCGGATAATCTCCTTGTAAAAGGTTGGCAGGAATATGTGAAAGACTATATTTCTGCTTCTGCCTCTGACAGAATTTCCACTCGAATCATGATATTCATGCTCTTTTTATTATCGTTTCTCGGTATTTCCAACACCATGCTCATGGCGATTCTTGAACGGACAAAGGAAATCGGTATGCTTCGCGCTCTCGGTATGACAGATGGGCAGGTGCTCTTTGTCTATGCGCTTGAAGCCTCGTTTATCGGTATGCTTGGCGGGTTTATCGGGGTGCTGCTTGGATGCTTAATTAACATCCCCATGGTCGCAATCGGAATTGATTATTCCGCCATGACTGAAGCTCTCAGTGGTGATATTGGTTATCGTGTAGCTGCTTTTTTCCGTTCTGCATGGAATTTGCCCGCAATAATCGGGACTTTTTTTGCTGCGACCCTTGTTTCCGGTGTGATGGCGATCCTGCCAGCGCGACGTGCGTTGCGTATGCCGGTCACTGAAAGCCTCAGGTTTGAGTAGGAGGGGAATGATGAAAGATATTCGTTGTGATGGAGTTGGAATGCTTTCTGTCATTGCCTGGCGGAACATCGGCAGGAATCGCCGTCGTTCGATTCTATGTATTACAGCGGTCGGAATAGCTGTGTTTTTTATTATTTTCATGAACTCCTGGATGGATGGTATGTTTCTCGGAATAGAAAATACTGTCCGAACCTATGAAACCGGACATGTTCTTGCGATTTCTGAAGGATTTGAAGCGGAAAAGGAATATTTACCAGTGCAGTTCCCACTCTTGAAAGATTCTGGAGGGACAGAGGTTTATTTTTCTGCCGAGGAATTAGTACAAATGGTTGAATCCTTCCCGGAAGTGCGTGCTGCGGTACCCCGGATCCAGGTTTACGCGAGTCTGTTTGATAATGTAGTCAAACATGCACTTGTCTGGGGAATTGATATTGATCGCGAACGGCAAATCAATCATTTTAATCTTACCAAACGTACAGACGGGCTGATATCGGGGCGTTTTCCGGCACGGGATTCAAATGAATGTGCCATCGGATCCGCGTTGGCGAAGAAAGCCGGTTTACGCATAGGAGACCAGCTTCCGCTCAAGATGGTTTCCGCTGAGTTTTCCGACAAATACTGGAATCCTGAAATAACCGGAATTTATGAGTTTGATTATCGAAAAATGGACGAAGATACCATAATTGTCCCTATAGACCGTCTGCAACGGATTATTGCTCTTGGGGACAGAGCACAACAGTTGGTAGTTTTTGCTCACGATCAGCGCGATTCGGAGCGGATCAAAGTGCGCATGGAGCAATTGCTTGGTGATACTACCATCATCCGTACATGGACAGATAATTACTGGGTCGCGATGTATCGGTCCATGACCTGGCTCTATTATATGGTTTTTGGTGTTTTTCAGGTTGTAGCGAGCTTTCTTATTGTCAACACGGTTCTCATGATGATCCATGAAAGGATCAAGGAAATCGGTATGATGGGAGCGCTCGGAATGAAACGGGCCGAGATTGTGTTTGTTTTCTTCATGGAAGCGGTATTCTTGAGTATTCTGGGGGCGACCGCCGGTGTTTTTATCGGTGGTGTGGCGACCTGGATCGGTTCGCAGTTTCCTTTTGATATGAACACCATAACTGGGGGCGGTATGAAGGATTTTCCGGTGTCGGGCACCCTCTATCTGGTTTTCTCTCCGGTGATGTTGCTAGAAAACTTTTTCTTCGGTGTGGTGATATCGGCGTTATGCACAATAATACCGTCACTGAAAAGTGCTTTTGTGGAGCCCGTTGAGGCGCTCAGACGGTAATCTCCCGGGGACAGAGGATTTTGTGTTCGGGTTGTCAAACATGTTCATTAAGCATTTTTGGAGGTAAATATGAAAATTCCGGCGTCGCATCCAGTCAGCACTGCAGTCCTGATCATTTTTCTTTCAGTATTCCCCGTGTTTGCTCAAACCGCACCGGAAATACTTGACCGGGTTGATGATAATGAGATTTTTAAAAGCATCATCTATCACGGTGAAATGATTATTGAATATCAGAACCGCACGTATAAAAAAACACTCAAGGCCTGGGGACGTGAAAATCGGGACAGTTTCATTGAATTCACTAATGCTGAAGACCGGGGGACAAAGTATCTTAAGAAAGACGGCCGACTTTATGTCTATTCTCCCGACACAGAACAAGTAATGTTGATTTCTGGTCATATGCTCAAGGAGTCCATGATGGGGTCTGATATGAGTTATGAAGACACCATTGATAATGAGCGATTATCGCACCGCTATAGGGCGGTATTCCTCCCGGAAGAAAGCATTGACGGAAGGGATTGCTGGGTTCTCGATCTTGAAGCTATAAAACGTACAGAGAGTTATCCAAAGCGTCGTCTCTGGGTAGCCAAAGATAATTTTGACATGATCCGGGCTGAATTTTATGCATTATCAGGAGCCAAATTAAAGGAATACATATTACTTCGTTCCGAACCTGTTCAGGGACAGAGCTTTCCCATGGAAAGCGAGATGAGGGATTTATTGCGGAAAGACAGTAAAACAACTTTCAGAATTACACACCTTGAACTGAATATACCTGTTTCAGACGGAATTTTCAGTACCAGGAACCTTCGATGAGAAATTTGAATCCTCTGTCCCCAAAAAGAACATTCTCGTTTCTGTTCATATTCGTTGTAATCATTTTCTCTTGTCTTCTCGTTCCTGTTGTTGCTCAAGAAAGCATTGTTATTTCTGGTGTAGCCAAATCGACTGTGGGGACGTTGTTTGATACCGATGAAAACTGGAATTTCACCGCTGAGCAATATGCAAATTTCAGAATTCATGCACCTGTCAGTGAAAGTGGCGTTATTCATGCTGCATTCAATGTTCTTGCTTCTGCAACCCCGGAAGATGGTGTTGTTACAGAGGGGGAACTCGAACGTTTGTATGTCCTGTTCAGATTTGACACCTCGGATTTGTCTGCAGGGCTGATGCGTATCCCCTTTGGGTATGGCATGGGGATTCGTCCGACTGATATCATCAATCCGCAGAATCCATTATTCCCTGATGCCCGGTTGCGGGGGGTTCTCGCCTCTCTTGTTGCCTGGTATCCAAAAGATGAATTGCGAATACAGGCTTTTGCCGTACAACGGACGGATGAGTATTTTGAGGGACAGAGCATTTCTTTTAGAGGAGAAAGCCTTTTCGGTTGCTCTCTTGACCGACATACGCCGCGTTTTAGTGCCCAGGGTCTTGCCTTGGCAACTGTTCTCGGGAAAGGACCTGATGCATTTTTGTTGCATTTGGGATTTTCAATCAAATTTGACCTGATTGCTGGTTTCGCCTTAGATGCTCTGGTTACAACAGATGGAAAAACCCGATTTGCCGAGGGTCGTGATAATGCAGCCATTGCTGCAGCTGCTGGCTGTGATTATTCATGTTTTGACGGGAACCTCTTTATTCTGGCTCAGTATCTATACACCAGTGCCGGATTGTTATCCGCAGATGATTCCCTCTCTACACTTATTAGCTCTGGCTCTGTAGCAGATAATGGGTCGACTTCGCTTCAATCTCTCCAGAATAATGGATCAACGTATATTCGCCGGCACTATGGTTTTCTTACTGTTTTATATAATCATTCTGATTACGCCCGGCTTCAAATTTCTGTTCTTGCAAGTCCCGTT
>CAZQEF010000018.1:0-10994 GCA_964592325.1 uncultured Treponema sp.
ACACGGCTGTGTATTTGTCAAATACTGTATATTTATACCTTTTTTAGTATAATAATGCAAGATGTCAACACGGTTATTGAATACTCAGCGATTCCCAAACACCAGGATCTTCCAGACCAAGCCGCCAGAACGCAATTTTTTCCACTTTCGCGTCGCGATAGAGACGGGACCGCGCGAAAATCGAGCGGGAATCCTCATAGTACACTTTGACCCGCACTGTCTGCTCATATTCAAACCAGGGAATGTCATCCGACCGGTTTATGGCGGTAATGCTCTTGTCGTTCATCAGGTTTTCCAGCGAAGAGAACCGGTAGGCTTTTGACGGGTTTACATCTCCCCAGGCACGCCCATAGAAGGGAAGTCCCATAACCAGTTTGTCGCTGCTGATTATCGATCGTGCCCAGGACGCGACACGGCCGCACCATTCGAGCGACGCGATGGGTCCCGGCGTACTCCCGCTCCAGTGTTCGTCGTACGCCATGACAATTATGCGGTCCGCAATGCGTGAAACCGCCTTGTAATCATAGGCATCATCCTTTATTTTCCGTGTCCGTGCCGGAAGCGCCACACTTAAAGTCTTGCTGCCTATGGAAGCCTTGACGGCCTTTAAAAACGAAAGGTAATGCTTGCGGTCTGCGGCCGCTACTGTTTCAAAGTCAATCTGAACCCCGTCAAAACTCTCCGCCGCGTCGGCAATCGACCTGATAAGCGCCGGACGAATCCCGTAATCCGGGTCAAGGCAAAAATGCGACAGGGCCGGATTCGAAACCTCGGCGATTACCAGATGCACCCGTCCGTTCCAGCCGCTGATCTTTGACCGGTCAGGAATTCCGGTCAATTTTCCGAAATTATCAATTCCGGCGCCAAAATAACCTACATCCGTTATCGGCATCGACGAAACAAGCGACTGCTCCTCTCCGACCATAAGGTAGCCCCAGACCTCCGTAAAGGAGACAGGCGCGGAAGCAAACAGCAAGCAGGGAACAAGACAAAGAAGCATTACCGCGAAGTGTTTCATGAAGACGAGTATAGCATCTGTTCAGGCAAAAGACAAAAAACAACAGATTGACAGCTGAATCGGCAGCGATTACAGTTATTTTCAACGGAGGTCCTTTATGCGCCTTATTAAAATTCTTTTTGTATCATTGATACTGTGTTCCGTCCTGTGTCCGGCGGTGCTTTCCGCCCAGAGCAAGGGAACCGTTCTTATTGTCGCGGAAAAAACCCGTTTCAAAAAACTGCTGGTTGCCGAACTTGACGGCCTTTTTACCGGCGCCGGTTACTCAACAACGATTGTGGAAAACTCGAAAAAGGATCTCGAGAAATACGATGCCGCGGATTTTAACGCCGTTTTTATTACAAACTCGGGGGTCAATTCAAAAGTCAGGCCGTGGGTGCTTTCCTGGATTGAGCAGAACCGCACCAGCGGCGCATACATCCTTCTTCATACCACGCAAATTCGGGAATGGAAGGTAGAGGCTCCGGTCGACGCGGTAACCAGCGCATCGTCGAAAGATGACGTAAAGAAACTGGCACAGGAGTATTTTCAGCAAATACTGCGTGAGCTGGGGAAGGCCGAATAATCCGGATGAGAACATTTCTCCGCAAGATGCTGCCCGTAACAGCTATTCTCATCTACCCGGCGGTTGCCGTGTGGTTGTTCTTTCAGGATAACTGGTACAGCTTTTTTCACAGCTATTCCCTGGCGATGTTTTTCGGCCTCGTCAGTTACTGTTATCTGACGGTCAGCCTGGTGCTGGGATCACGCATCAAGGCGCTGGACAGGGTATTCGGCCATGACCGGGTCATCATTTTCCACAGCCTGATTGCCGCGGCGGGTATTATTTTTGCCGTCTTCCATGCCATCCTCAAATCCGTTTATTTTCCGGAAGTGACCGGTCAGTCCCTCATGGGCAGTGTGGGGCTCTCGCTCTTTGTCTTCATCGCGCTCATCACGGTCATGCTCATGCTCCATACGCCGCTCGACCGCATCCCGCCCTTTTCCGCGATCATGTCATTCGCGAAAAAACATGTTCATGTCGATTACACGATCCTGAAGACGGTTCACAACATCACCGCGCCAGCCTTCATGCTGATCCTGGGGCATGTCATGCTGGCGTATCCGGTACAGGAAACTCCCGGACGAACGGCCTTTGCCGGCATGAGCGGCGTGCTCGCCATACTGCTGTATGTGTATCACCGGGTCATCCGCCCCCTCCGGGCCCTCATGCGCTCCCATCGGGTTTCGCGGGTGCGTCAGCTTTCCCGTGGAATTGTTGAAATAACCACAACCCCGAAGAGCGGCAAAACGTTCAGGCACAAGGCGGGGCAATTCGCCTTTTTCCGGTTTTTGGGCCGGGAGTCGGGGTATGGCGAGCATCCGTTTACCATCAGCAGCCGTCCTGCTGCCGGAGAACTGGCTGTTACCGTAAAAAATCTGGGCAACTATACCGGTACGCTGGGATCCTTGAAACCGGATACGACCTGTCTCATCGACGGCCCCTACGGGCTTTTCTTTCCGAAGCGTACCGGTTCAGAGCTCCTCTTCATCGCCGGAGGAATCGGCATTACTCCCTTTCTGTCGATTCTGGAGGACCTTGCGGAAAAGGATCCGCAACGAACGGTCAGCCTCGTCTGGTCTGTCCGTTTCAGGGAAGAAGCTTTCGCGCGGGAGACGCTGATGTCGTTGCAATCCCGCATGACGGGCTTTTCTTTCCGGATCCTCGTTACCGGCGAACCCTCGTTTGAGAGCACATCGCCGGACAGCCGCATTGACCTGCCGGCCCTCCGCGAAGCGATTCACCCGTTCCGTAACGTTCCCTCTGCGGAAGCCTTTATCTGCGGCCCCGATTTGTTCAGAAAATCCATCCAGCAGCAGCTTGTCGCCGCCGGTTTCAGAAAAAAACTCATCCATTACGAAGCGTTTTCGTTTTAATTAATCAATTTTACCTCATCTTCTTTTTCCCTAATTACACATTTCATTTCCAGGCCATTTCCTTACCTTTCCTCCTATATACAAACAGGACATGTAATAAATGGAGGGCATTAATGAAAAAGCGGACAGGAATTTTAACGCTATGTTTCGCTTGCATACTCCTTGCAGCCTGCAAAACGGAAATGACACAACAACAATCCGAAACGTATATCGACGCGAAAAAGCAATATCTTGCCGGCAACCTGGCGGGATCCCTGGAAACACTGCGCACAGATAAATTCGGAACACGTCGCGGCCACCAGGGAAAATTGCTTGAAGCAAAGATCCTCTTCCTGCAAGGCCAAGCGGCTGAATCCGAGAAAATACTTCTCCGCCTCCTGGACAAGAACCCGCGTTATACCGAAGCACAGTTGTGGCTTGCCCGCTCGCAACTTGCCAACGAAAAAATCTCCGAAGCACAGGAGACGATTGAAAAAGCCATGGAGTATAATCCCGAAGACCCCCGATTTCTCTCCCTTGCGGGAAACATCCGGGAAATCGAAAAAGATTATCAACAGGCGCTGGAATATCACATGCGGGCCGCGCTCTATGGAGAAGACCTGGCGCGAACCGAAATAAGCCTTGCGCAACTCTATTACCGGTTCGGTCAGGATGCCCGTGCAACAGAGCACATTCATCGGGCACAGGCGCTGGTTTCGGAACGAAGCGTATTGCGCCGTCCTTTACAGGAACTGGAGATTCGAATGAAGAAGAAGGAGCAGCAGAATGACCAATAAAGCCTTCTTATACGGATTTCTCGGTATCATGCTCGTTTCGCTTCTTTCCTGTGCCACAACTACAATTGACGTCGTACCGGTAACGCCATACCAGGCCACAATCCGCCGCTGCGCGATCGGAATCGTCAGGCTTGAATCAATTTACTCCTATGCCAACGATCAACAGGAACTCAAGAGCATAATCGTGTCCGCCGGCAAAGAACACGGATTCCTCATTACAGATCGCGCAACGGATTTCACTTCCGAAGACACTTGCACAATACACTTTCTCCTTCGGGAAAAAAGTTATGTAAAGGGTTTCGAAACGGTAATTTCTACCGCCATCCTTGCGGAAATCCATAGCCCGGAGGGCGATATTCTCTACCGGATTTCCTGGCTGCATGACGGAGAGGAATCCCTCACCTCCCTGGTTTACCTCCGGGAAGCGCTCAACGGAATGTTTGAGTCTCTTTCGGCACAGGCAACGGGTCCGGACCCGCAAGACCCGTGATTGTCCGGAAAAATATACGGTACTGTGCATTTATCCTGTTCTTCATCCTGCCCGCGGTTTTGGCAGGGGAAGAAATTAAGCTGACCATCGAACAGGCGTATGACATGTGTACCAACAATTCTCTTTCCCTCAAGGCGTCCCGGTTTGAACTCCTTGCGGAACGAAGGAAACAGAAACTTTCGGTCTGGGAATCGCTTCCTTCCCTTAATTTCAGCCTTACGGACTCACGCCTTACACGCTATAACGCGCAGGACACCAATACAATCAATTTTTCTTCGTCGCTTACCGTACCGGTTTTTAACGGCGGCAGGATAAAGATGCAACATACTCTCAAACGGCTTTCCCTGGACATACAAACGACCCTTCTTTCCGCCAGCGAGGAAGAACTCAGAAACACGTGCTTCTCCCTCTTTCATCAGGTGCAGGTGCTGTACCTGAAAAAGGAAGCTGTCCTCGAAATGGAATCCCTTGCCGAACAGCAATACAAAATCACAGAAAAGGAATATGAACTCGGGAAAGCCCGCGAAATAGACGTAATTGACACCCGGTTAAGTCTTGAAGAGATATCACACAATCTTTTTACGCTCGAAAGTGAAATTCTCTCAAATGAGTATTCCTTCAGGAAACTCCTTGGCCTTGAGGAGTCGGTTGAATTCTCCCTTGTCACAAAAATTGATGAAAGTTATATCGGAGTTGAAACGCAAAACCTGGCCAAATCCCTGTACAGCATCGCGGAGCAAAAAAATGTCTCCCTTTTGCAGGGAAGATTCTCGATAGAGGAAGCCAGAATAAATAACCAGATAGCAATGTCAAAATGGATTCCCAATGTGAAACTGCAGGCAACCGTGCAGGCCAGTGGGGATAACTACCCTCTTCAAAATCCCGATTACGGGCTGCGCGCAATCATGGAATTCCCCAATGAACTGCTTCCCGTCAATTTTTCGTTCGGCATATCAACCATACCGGATAACGAATACGGAAGATCCGTGACCGGTTCGGCGACGTCTCCGACAACCCTTGCGCCGATCATCGACAAACAACTGACAAAAGTACGCCTGTCACAGGCAGTAGAAAACTATATCGATCTCCAGCAGGATGTCCGCTTCTCCATTGAACAGAGCCTGCTTGCCTATGAACGCCAGCAACGGTCACAGGAACTTCTCAAAAAGAAAATACAGACACAGGAAAAAAAAGCCTCGATTCTGATGACACAGGCAGAACTGGGCCAGATAACACGACTTGATTATCTCGAAGGAGCAAACGAACTTCTTGCATCCCGACTCCAGTATTTGTCCGGCATTCTGACACTCATTCAACTGGAACGGCAGATTGAGTCACTTGCGGGCCTCAATGCGGGAGACCTCCAGTCAATAAGGGAAAGCGAATGAGAACAAAGAAAACGTGCATTATGTTATGTATCGCCATACTGGCGCTGTACACGACCGGTTGTTCAGGAAAAAAAGGCCTGGATGAATCCGATATTCCCGGAGCCCGGGTGAACGTTCATACTGTTACCCGCAGGAAGTTTTCACCGGATATCACATCATTCGGCAGTATTGTGTACACCAGAAAAAACGATGTCGCGGCGTCGGTTGAGGGCATAATACAGGACATCCCCTGGCGCGAGGGTGCTGCGGTACGGCAGGGAACTCTCCTTGTGCGAATGGAGAACATCCAGCTTTCAATCAATTATGAACAGGCAAAAGCCGCATACGCGAGTGCCGAAGCCTCCACCCTCTTGACCGGAGAACAATACCGCGACTACAGAATGCAGCTCGAATCCCGATTTATCTCGCTTGAAAAAACCGATCTCGAATTACAGCAAAACGAACAACAGCTTGAACTTCTCCGAAAGGCGCTGAAGGATACCGAAACACTGTACGCCGTCGGGGGCAGCACCGGCGACCAATTGCGGACAGCGCAATTTTCCCTCTCGTCGGCAGAAGCGGACTATGAAAAACTGCATAAAGAGAAGGACATCATGCTGATCGGGCTTCGGGACTCGGACATCCTTTCCGCAGGGCTCCCGATTCCGCAAGAACAGGAAGCCAAAAGGGCGTTGTTGATTGACCTCAACTCGCGCACAAAAAAAGCTGAGTTGCATCTGGCGAAAAAGCAGGAAGAAACGGCGAAAACGCAAATGACTTCGGCGGAGGCTTTGCTCAGGGAACTTTCCATTTATTCTCCGGCAGCGGGAATAATAGGCGCTGTATACAAGGAAACGGGGGAGCGCGTGGAGCAGGGTGAAAAAATCCTTACTCTGATTGATTCCAGGAACGCGTGGGCCGTATTCCCGGTAAACGAAAAAGATCTCGCCAGAATACGTAAAGAGATGACCGCGACACTTGATATAGAAGCGCTTGGCGAGGAACCGGTCGAAGCAGTGATTGATGTTATTTCCCCCACAGTTGATCCCCAATCAGGCAACGTAACCGTCAAGGCGTTACTCAAAAACCCGGAGAACACGGTTAAACCGGGAATGTTCGTGCGGGTAACGGTTCCTACCGAAGTTCCCGCGGAGCGTATTTTCATTCCCCAGTCATGCCTCGCCCAACGGGAAGAACAGGAAGGAGTGGTAATAACCGTACGCAACAACCGGATCTTTCAACGCAAGGTATTCCTGGGTATCGAACATCGCGATGAAATTGAAATAACCGAGGGACTGCAAAACGGAGAACGGGTGGTGCTTGAACCGACCCCGTTACTTAAAGAAGGAGACAAGGTGGAAATCAATGAAGAGAAATAACATGCTCCCGGCAATTCTTTGTGTTGTTCTTCTTTGTTTTACCTGCTGTAATTTTGTTGATACTTCACGACTGGATGTCGAGTCCTTTCCTTCCGGGAGAAATATAATCATTTCCGGAGCAACAAACCGGTTGTGGATGGAATTTGGCCAGGCGGTAGAGAAAACATCCGCCGAGGAAGCGCTGTCATTGTCCACGACCGAGGGGCATATGCCCTTTGACACGGCATGGGTCGGATCGAGGGTTATCATCTCTCCCCTGGAACCCTGGCAGAGCGGTGTAAAGTATGTTTTTGCGTGCAAAGGAGCCATCACGACACCGGATGACCGCACGTTTCAGATCAACGTGGAAGCATCATTTTACGTTGAAACCGACAACAATCCTCCGGCGCTTCTTGATTTCACGCCCGCATCCGATTCGGTGGTTTCCCCGGAGTCTGTAATTACCCTCCAGTTCAATCTGCCGGTCCGGGATAACGATCTTGAAAAACACATACTCGTTGCGCCGGAACACGACATAACTATCACCATTTCGGAAGATAATACAACAATCACCATTACTCCCGATATTCCATGGCAAGGACTGACCAGATACGAATGGACCATTCTCGAAACACTGACCGGTCTATCCGGCACTCCCGTTCTGGAGGAATACAGGGGAACGTTCAGAACCAACGAAGACCTCGTACCGCCGGAAACGCCAATGGTATTATCGCGTGTCATAAACGAGGATAATGCAACCCCACAAGACCTGGACATGATCGAAAAAGGCGACGGCATACTGTTACGTTACGACGAGGCAATCAATTTCGAATCCCTGAAATCCTGTGTGGAAATCGAACCGGAGACCACCTTGCGATATCGGCAATTGAACAACCGGGATTTTCTGATTTTCCCCGAAGACGAAATGTGGATTGCCGGTCAGGAATATTCGATGACCGTAAAAGAAGGTGTTGAGGATATTGCCGGCAACAAAACGGATGAGGAACTGACCTTTCCTTTTACACCGGTAATTCCAGAATTGCACATAACCAGCGTTGAAAACAGTCCAGCTCTCCTGTCAGGATCAAATGTATTCTCGGAAGCAGAGATGCTCATCGATGATTATGTACAATCGATATCCGTTTATACCCTTCTTCTCCAGAACTCTCATGACTTTATCATCACACTTTCAGAACCGATTACCGCGTCCGAGGCGCAACGCTTTGTTGATTCCGTCTCATTTGAACCGCTTTTTCCCTATTCTCTCGGGAAACCGGACCTTTTATCGGTAAGTTTTACGCAAGCTACAAACACAATCCATTTACGGTATATCGGAATCGACGTTCCGGAGCCTGCACATCCGGAAGAAAGAGCTTACTATACGTTCTCGATAGCGGGCGGAAAAACCGGATTCGTTACGGACAGCGGCTCCTTTTTCCCGGAGAATCTTTCCATCATTCTGGAAACCTTTGATTCCGAGGGGTGACGCGTTATGAGAAATAAATATTGTTTTTTCTTGATGTCTTTGCTTGTATGCGCCGGTCTTGCCTCCTGCAAGTTTTTTACCATGGAGCCCCTCCGGATAACCAGTCACAGTCCGGAGAGAGCAATTGCACCGGTAGAATCGATGGACAGCGTCTCTGTTACTTTTTCCGCGGATGCGTCGCAGGTCCTCGCGGAATCCGCGTTTTCGCTTGAAGAAAACGGCGTAAAAATGACCGGCAAGTTTGAATGGGTCGGCGGCAGAAAGCTGGTGTTCCGTCCATACAAGCCTTTTTCCATGACCAGCAGATATCTGATATCAGTTTCAACAGCAGCGGAAGATACTGACGGCAATTCCCTGGAGAAAGCATTCGAACATGAATTCCGCGGATTACCCGATATTGAGCGTCCGCGCATTACGAATATTACTCCGCTCAACAACAGCCGGATTGACACCGTTGAACCGCTCATTGAAATAACCTTTTCGGAACCAATGAACCGCACTTCCGTACTGGACGGCGTTTCTTTTTCGCCTGCCATAGATGGCTTTTTTGTCGAATCGCCCGATCTTCAGACCTTTACGTATCGTGTGGAAGAGAGTCTTTCATGGCAGACATGGTACACGATAACCATCCGTGATTCCGTGGAAGACGCCGCGGGAAACACGCAGGGGGCGCCCCACACCTGTTCTTTTTATACGGGAACAGACTCGGAAGATCTTGCCATCATCTCGGTTGCTGCTTCCAACCCGGCGCTCGCATTGATTCCGGACGATCCGGCAACTCCGCAGGAAGAAGTAACAGAAGCGATAGAAAAAGATTCGGAAATCATCCTGCTGTTTTCAAATCCGGTCGACAAGGAAACGGTACCCGGGAACATCAGCATCTCTCCGGCAATTTCCATGGATTTTGAATGGAATGAAGACGGAGGCGAACTGACAGTATCGTTATCGAAACCGTTTGCCTACAACTTGTTGTATACGCTCTCGATCAATTCAGCGCTTGCCGATATACAGGGAAATACGCTACGGGAAAGTTCGACATACAACATACGCACTAACGGGCCCGGCTCGCGCCCGCCTGCCGTTACACGCGCCGAGCTTACCAATACTTTTTCATCATCAGTTCCCGTGCAACCTCTTACCCTGCTCGAACCGCTGATGAACTTTGATTTCCACCCGGATCTTTGCAGCTCGGCCTGTTACGGGTTCCTCGACCTGTACATTTCCATTGCGGACGGGGCAACTATTTCTCAGTTCCAGTTCCTTTCCTCATTTTCGGCCAGTGCCGAGAACGCGTCCGTTACGCCCATAGCATGCCAGACAGGAGCAGGCATTTCATATCATGCGGCGGAGTTCCCGCCCGACACGATACCGGGAACGGAAGTCATCCGGATAATCCTGGAAATTGACAATTCACAGGGTGTTTACAACGACAAGCCAGGCAAAATCAGTTTCTCACTGGATAACTCATTCAAGGACAGTCTGGATAATTATCTTCCGGAGACCTGGGCCATTGACGTATATACCACCAATTGAACGAAAGGGCAGAACAAAATGATTTCATCTCTGGTCAGAACTACCGTACACAAACCGGTTGCCGTTATCATGATTACAATTCTTGTTGTCGTATTCGGATGCGGATCACTTTTTTTTCTTCCCATGAATTTCTACCCTCCAATATCCGTACCAAAGATCACAATCGCTACAACATATAACGGTTTACCGGCAAAAGAAGTCCAGGAACTGCTTACCATACCGATCGAAGACACTGTTTCTTCGCTGCAGGGACTAAAGAAGATTACGTCGTCCTCTCTTGATGGCATTTCAATAATCGAACTTTCCTTCGCCTGGGGAACAGACATCAGACAAACGGGAATTCAGGCTCGTGAAATGGCAGACCTGGCGGCGCTCGAGCTCCCGGAGGGAGCCGCAAAACCGATGGTTCTTCCGGTTAATCCCACGGAAAAACCGATACTCATCATCGGAGCCTTCCCGAAAGGCACCATGGAAATAACCGGATTGAAGCGATTATGCGATCGCGAAATAAAGTCAATGATTCAGCAGGCATCGGGCGTGGGCTCCGTACAGATCCTGGGAGGACTCGACGAGGAAATACTGATTGAACCGGACCCGCACCGGCTCGGGGCATATTCAATTCCGTTGCAATCAATTGCACAGGCTATTCAGTCCACAAACACCGAAGTACCGGCTGGCTCAATTGAACAGGGAACAACCGAATACATTGTTAAAACGGAATCAATGGTCCGCTCGGCATCAGACATAAACGAAATACCCCTGTTCACCGGCGACGACGCTTCCGGTACCATTTTTATCCGCGACCTCGCCGAGGTACGGAACGCAACGGCAGACCGTAATTCATTTGTAATAAAGGATTCTGTCGAAGGAATCGGAATATTGGTCCGGGCACAGGGAGGCTTCAGCCCGGTTTCCCTCTCAAAGAACGTCCGGGAAAAAATCAGCGATATTGAAACTGCCTATGGCAGTTCGCTCAAACTGGAAGTCCTTTCTGACACCTCGGAAATGATAAGCGAGTCAATTCGCGACCTGCTTTTCTCGGCGATGGC
>CAZQEF010000019.1:0-10891 GCA_964592325.1 uncultured Treponema sp.
TAACAAGATTTTTCTCAGACATATTTCCGTCCTTATAAAAGTATTGGAGTGAGAGCGGTATAGGTAAAAATTTACCTTTTATATCAATAAAATACTCCTCTGGGTGTTTTTTTGCAAGGGGACGCCGGTTGTGTTACGTTGTTATTATGGTATTGTTATCTTCTCTGTGGTAGAATACACAATATACAAGTTTTCAGGAGGATCTTTTATGATCAGGAAAGTCATTTCGATTACCATGCTTTTTGCCCTGGTTTTGACAGGTTTTGTTGCTTGTTCGTCCTCTCCGGAGGAAAAAGAAGAAAAAGAAGTGGTCAGCACTGTTATCGGTATGGACGGAATTCCCATGCCGGCGTGGGTTGTAAAGAATCCCAAGAGTGATACCACCTTCTACGCCGTTGGGTACTCCAAAATGTCAAACCGGAATATATCAAAAACAGCAGCCGGACAGGATGCCCGGGATCAGATAGCCCGCTGGATCGGAACCAGTGTAAAAAACGCGCTGGTCAGTTATACCAGTGAAGGCGGGGAAGGAACCAACACCCAGACACTGACTCATTTTGAAAACATTTCAAAACAGGTAGCAGAAGAAACACTGGTAGGTGTTGAAGAAGACGAAATCTGGGTAGATGCTGAAGGCGGTATATACATGCTTTGCTCGTTCCCGCGGGAGAATGTCAACAAGAGTTTCAAGGAAACCGTTGGATCATTCCAGCGGAATGAGGCAGCGGCTTTTGCAGAGTTCAAGGCAGAAGAAGCGCTTTCCTTCCTCGAGAAGGAAACAGAAGAGGGCGTAACCAGGTAAATTCTGGCTATTGGACAGGCACGACCCCCGGACGCTGACAACCGGGGGTTTTTTGTGCAAGAGAACAGGCAGGGAGGAGTATATGGCAAAAAGACTGTATAAAATAGAGCGGGGAAGGAAACTTTTTGGTGTTTGTGGAGGCGTTGCTGAGTATCTCAATGTCGATGCGGCGCTGGTCAGGATACTCTGGCTGGTTGCCGCCGTGTTTTATGGGGCAGGAATTCTGCTTTATTTCGTTGCAGCGCTTATTTTACCCAACAAGAGCGAGATTGACTGATAAATAAAAAGCCGCGGATAAAACCGCGGCCTTTTTGTTAGTAGTTCTGTGGGAGTTCTGCCGGTGTGTCCTCTACCGAAATGTGTGAAAGAACGTATCGGAGTGTATTGGCATAGGCCCAGGGCAGATAAATACCAATCGTGATAATTGAGAGAAGAATCTGTTTCCACAGAAACGCAAATCCGCCCCGTTCACGGGTGAACTCCAGTCTCCCAACCGCTTGACCGTCTTTATCAAGAACGGTCCTGTTTACGAAATACTGTAACAGAGACAACATGGCTGCCGGCATATAGATACCAAGGGTGATAATAACAAGAACCATCTGCCCGATTATGAAAAAAACGCTGTTCCAGAAAGATGTTTGCCAATAGGCACGGTAATTTCTCCATGAGAAATTGACCATCCATTTATACATATAGTACATGAATGGCAGGAAAAACAGAATAAGGGAAGCAATCCCAAGAAGGCCAAGATATGCAGTAGCTTCTTCGGCTGTCATGTATCCGGACATTATGGACACGGTAACGATGAAACCAAAGAGGGCGATCCAGACGATAAAGGGAAGAACAACCCCCAGCAGGTAGTATTTGAGAAGCTTGCCTGGGGTTCCTTCAAACTGTATCGGGGTGTTATCATAATAAACATGACCGGCAATATACCGGGTGAGGCGTGTCATGAACCAGGGCAAATAGAATCCGAGTGTAACAACAAGGAGCAGAGAACATACCAGCATGAGTGAAACGAATTCCCCTTTCTTCCCGGTAAAACTGAACGTCTTTCCCCGGAAACTGATATGGGAAAAAGCAATGCGGTAAAGTATTATATAGAAAAAGGCTTCGATGAGTAAAAGTATTACCGTGAGAACCAGCATGAAAAGAACGACACTGACCAGAACTGCCATACTCTGAACCGCCTCGGTATCCTTGATCGAATTTTGTACAGCAGTGTTCAGTACCAGCGACAGAAAAAAGAACCCCAAAAAAGGTTTCCACCAGTCGTATCCGGTCAGGTTACAGGAAAAATGATGCTTCATGTTTTTCTACTCCTTGCAGCGAGTGTTGCTCAACTATATCATCTATTGTGTTTGATGTGTTGTTTTTTACTTGCCGGTCTGGTGTTTTTCGGGGAGAATGTCTGCATGAATGAGCCCTATGAGTTTCCGCTTAATCGTTTTCTATCTCCCAGAGACCGGGATCTCGTACGGGAAAACTTGATAATAACCGAATCTCCTGCCGGAACGGTTATTTTTGACGCAACAAGCTGTAAAGGAGTTCTCGCTATAATCCGCGGTGTGATCCGGGTATACATCCTTTCTGAGACGGGCCGTGAAATAACCCTGTACCGCCTTTTTGAAAATGATATCTGTACGTTATCAATTTCCTGTATCATGGGGAAATTACCGATGCAGGCAATGATCAAGGCCGATACTGATTGTACAATTGCCAGTATATCAAATGATGTATTTTCCGGAATTCATGAAAGAACCCCTGCGGTACAGACTTACCTTCTGGAACGAATGAATGAGCGCCTTGCTGATGTTATGTGGGTTGTTGAGCAGGTTGCGTTTCAGGGAATGGATCGCAGGATCGGGCGATTTTTACTGGAACAGCCGAGTACGGTAATATACGCCACACATGAGGAAATTGCGTTTGAGCTGGGAACGGCTCGGGAAGTGGTAAGCCGGATGCTCAAGTACTTTGAAAAAAACGGATATATAACACTTGCGCGCGGCAAGTTGAAAATTACGGATCCGGAAGGTCTTGGTAAAAGTATTGGTGGTTTTGAGGGCAGTGGCCGTGGATAAAAAGATCGACGTACTCACCATAGGTGAGATTCTGATAGATTTTACACCCGCGGGGCTTTCTTCTTCCGGAGAAACATTATATGAGCGAAATCCCGGAGGAGCTCCGGCAAACGTTGCCGTTGCTGTTTCCCGTCTTGGCGGATCTGCCGCGTTTGTCGGGAAAGTCGGTTCTGATTCGTTCGGACGTTATCTGGGAGAAACACTAGCTTCTTCGGGAGTTGAAACCCGGGGAATCCGTATTTCCCCGGATCATCATACAACGCTTGCCTTTGTTTCCCTTTCCGAAAAAGGAGAAAGGGATTTTTCTTTTTGCCGGAACCCTGGGGCGGATTGTCTTCTTTCTCCTGATGAACTGGATGTTTCCCTTGTCCGTAATAGCCGCATTATTCACACCGGATCCCTGTCATTTACGCATGAACCCTTGCGGGAAACAACACGCGCGGCAATTCGTGAAGCAAGGGCTGCCGATGTGCTTGTATCCTGTGATCCGAACTGGCGGGCGTCGTTGTGGACAGATCGTGCCGAGGGAATTCGTGCCATGAAAGAACTTATATCTCTTTCTGATGTGGTCAAACTGTCAGATGCCGAGCTGGCGCTTGTATCCGGACTCGGGGAAGATGAAGCGGAGTCTTTTACTGATGAACAGATAGCACTTCTCGCTCGAGAAATTCAAAAAACCGGTCCCTCGCTTGTTACGGTGACACGGGGAGGCTCCGGCGCCTGGTTCTGCTTTGGGAAAGAGGAAGGAAGTGTTCCGCCCTTTCCGGCAACAGTGGCAGACACTACCGGGGCCGGTGATTCATTTGTCGGGGCTTTGCTATATCGCCTTTCCAGAAGCCCCTCCCTTCTTCGCGGTCTTTCCGCGGAAGCCCTGGAAGAGGATGTCCTGTTCGCGAATGCCGCTGCCTCGCTTTGTGTTCAAAAACGGGGGGCAATTCCCGCAATGCCGTATCTCCCGGCGGTTCAGGCGCTTCTGAGGTGATAGAAACCGGATTTACCGGTATGTTTACCAGCGGCGGGGTCCGGCATTTGGATTATTTTTAAACCAGGTAGCGGCCATCTCCATCCAGTTTTCACATTCCGGAAGAACTGCTTCTCCCTTGTCATTGTGTGTTTCCGGAGCGGCCGTTGCAAGCCCATGTCCGCCCGGCTGGTATATATGCAGTTCGAACGGTATACCCTTCTGCCGAAACGCCAGAGCAAGAAGAAGCGAGTTTTCAACCGGGACAATATCATCATCATGAGTGTGCCAGATAAAAGCCGGTGGAGTATGTTCTGATACCCGGCTTTCGAGAGAAAATTCGGGAAGCCTTTTTTCATAATCGGCACCAAGCAATGCGCGGAATGATCCGTCGTGGCGGAATGTTCCAGAAGTTATAACCGGATAGGAGAGGATCATTACATCCGGCCGTGCGCTCCGGCCCGGTTGACCGGAATCGGGAGTGTTCCACAGACACCCGAGGCTTGCGGCAAGATGGGCTCCTGCAGAAAACCCGCATACACCAATTTTATCCGGAGTAATTGGCCATTCTCCCGCTTTCCTGCGTATTGCGGCAACCGAGGCGGCGAGTTCCTGCAGGGCTACCGGATATACTGCAGGGGCGCAGCTATACTCAAGCACGAATGCAGCAAGACCGAGCGCGACAAAGCGCAGGGCGATTGGTTCCGCTTCTCGAACCGATGTGTACTCATATCCGCCGCCCGGGCAGATGATTACGGCCGGACGCGTACGGTTTGGATCAATTTCCTGGTAATTGTCCGGAATGTATGCCGTGATTGAGGCCTTTGTTTCCGGAGCGGAAATTCCAAGAGACGAACAGAATTCAAAAACTTCCAATTTCTCGTAAATCATAATGTAATTCCTTAATGCCAGTTTAAAAGCATGAGCAATCGTATTAATTTTCTTGAATTATACCAGAGGTCAGGTATACTTGAAATCAGAATCGAAAAGTCTTCCTGATTTTGTAAGTGATAAATTTGTGCGGGAGGACTGTAATGAGTGATGATGTAAAGGAATCGGTGCTGGGGGTAAAAACCTTCTTCATTGTGCCGGATCTTTCCCTGTTTCCAGAAGAATTCCTCAAAAGTTTTTTTCTCAAGGGGTATGAAACCTATTTCATTCACGATGATCCCTATTGCTCCCTTGAACAGAAAATCCATACCCTTTTTTCAATTTTTCCCCAGGTCATTCTTTTTTTTAACATAGATCGGCCGGTTCAGGGGATAGACTGGCCGGTGTTTATAGGAAAACTTCAGGAAACGTACGGCGAACGGGCGATGATTGGGGTCATGTATCAGAAACGGAACAATCAGGAAGAAGTTCGAAAACTTGAGTGGCTGTATCTGTATTCAATCGGTATAATTTGCGGGTGTATTCCCATGGAATACCAGAAGTCAAAAAACTTGTATCGTTTTATCAATGTTTTATGTGCAAATCAGGCGAACGGACAGCGCCGGTTTTTACGGGCGCTGTGCAATGACTCCTTCAAGGCAAACTTTCTTTATCGGAGAAAGCAGTTCCATTGTGCATTGCGGGATATCAGCATCAGTCATTTTTCCTGTACGTTTACCGGAGAGGCTCCAGAAATACCGCTTCACGAGAAAATCCGGGAAATACAGATGAATTTGCGCGGTATACTGATCAATGTTGACGCCGTTCTTTGCCTCAAGAGGGTCCTTTCTGAAGAGATGATATATGTTTTTGTCTTCCGGACAAATGATGATCATGAGGGGCTGAGTCCCGAACACCTGATAAAGGTGAACGGGATTGTTCATACAGTGATTACCGACCGGATTATGGAAATTATCAAAGATGCATTCGGGAAAATCCGGAAGGCCAGGTCCTCTACATAAGCAGTTCGATATTAAACTCTGCGCCGGAACAGGGCATGTTAATGTCCCATTGTTCCAGAACTGCCGGATGAATTTCACCGAATATTCCCACGGAAATACCGTTTCGCAGCACTGTTGCCTGGCGTCCCGGAATAAAACGCGGGTCCTGTGATTCGATCACGGTATACTCATGATCCAGATAATAGAGCAGGGTCGATACTTCACTGGCCAGGTCGTTAAAATTCGCGTTGTTTGATGCGGTCAAAAATCCCAGATACTGGCCCGTTCTGGTTCCGGTGTTTTCTTCTTCACAGCGGAAGGCTACCTTGCCGGCTTCGAAAATTTTGTGGGGGTATACCGCGTTGCCGGACACCGCTTCTGCCGCAAGCAGGCTTGGAAGAATCGAAGGCCGTACGAACTGGAAGTTCTCCGTCATCGGATTGGATATTTCGATAACCGCTTTTCCGGCATCCGTTCCGGCTATGTTCATCTTTTCAATGTAATCTTTTCCCGAACCAAGATAATTAAAGATCATTTCCTGGTAGCCCATGCCGACCATGAGGTTTTTCACCTTGCGGCTGTAGAGGGTTGCGGGCGTAAGTCGTCCGATGGTGAAGTCGTGAGGCTTCGTCGGAGTAAAGTATTCCACGGTCATTCCCATCATTACGTCCTCCATGACGTCCACTTCATGGAGGAAGTCGTTTCGGTATTCGGGGGGGCGTACGGTAAGCGTGTCGCCGGCAACCGCTACAGAACAGCCCATACGCTCAAGCGCGTCTTTTGCCTCTTCCACAGTCAGTTCCGAGCCGAGGAGGCGGTTGATTGCGGCGAGGGACGCTTTGGTGGGTTCCTGGAAGTAATACGGCGTGGTAATTGTCTTGCCGAATCCGGTATCATAGGGGTGTTCAACCCGGACCGGGAGTATGGTGTATCCCGCATCCGCGAAGTCGCAGGCGACGATGCTGGTAGCCAGAGTCAGGGTCGGCATGTCGGTGCCGGTCATCTCGACGAGGAGGTCCGCGTCTCCTACCTGAACGGCGCCGAGCGTTGCGCTGTTGATGATCGGAGCCATGGAAAGCACTTCTTTTTTGTCATCGATGAGCAGGGGGAATTTGGGCATGTTCTCGAGAATCCAGCCGTATTCCTTTCCTTTGGGGTGATCGGTGAGAATTTGACGACAGGTCATCGGTTCGGTACAAGCAAGCGGAACAAAGCTGGTCTTGTCCGGGTCGACTGCGGTGTAGTGAACCGGCCAGGCAATGTTTGCCGAGCGGTAAATTCCCATGGAAATTGAGCGGCGCTTGCGGCCGTAGTTCCAGCAGAGTTTTTCCTGCGTCTGGATGATGTCCAGGAGCATGGGCTCGTCTATGGGCTTGCCGGAAATGACAAACGCCGTCATGAACGGGCGGATGTCTTTCAGTCCGGGATCCACGGTTACGATACGGTTCTCCGAGTCGCATGCTTTCTCCGCGGTGGAGAAAAAGCTGCGGTAATCTGCGGGTTTTGAACCGCGGATGGTCAGCTTTGCGTGCTGTCGGAGCTGGCGCGCGATACCGGCTGTTGACCACAGGTCGGGGCGGTTGGTGTCGTTCAATTCAATCTTTATGGTCCGCTCCGCTTCGGGGAGGCTTGTATCGGGTTTTTCGTCCAGCTCGGCTTTCCCGCAGGTGAGTCTCGCTTCAAGCTCGTCGTAGTCGAGAGTAGTGCCAAGGAGGCTGAAAAAAAGTTTTTCGTTTACTTCTATTTTGGGCATGACGGATTCTCCTTAATTGTCTGATCAGTACTTGGCTTTTCTCAGCCGGACGCCTTCGATGTCGTAGCTGAAAAGCTCGCGGAGGTCATTGAGGCCGAGCGCCATGAGCGCCATGCGGTCAATACCGATACCCCAGGCAAGGACGGGAACATCCACGCCCATCGCCTTTGTTACTTCCGGCCGGAAAATGCCGGAGCCGCCGAGTTCGAACCAGCCGAGAACGGGGTGCTTGATATGTACTTCGATGGACGGTTCGGTAAAGGGGAAGTAGCCGGGAACGTATTTGACATCCGTGGCGCCCGCGATTTCCACCGCGAACATCTCGAGGAAGCCGAGAAGCGTCTTGAGATTGACCTCGTCGCCAAGGACAATACCTTCGGTTTGATAGAAGTCGGAAAGATGGGTGGCGTCAACCTTGTCGTACCGGAAACAGCGGGCGATGCCGAAGTATTTTCCGGGAACCTTTGCCGTGGCGAGCTGGTGCGCGGAAAGAACCGTGCCCTGGCTGCGCAGGATGAGGCGCTTGGTGAACTCGCGGTCAAAGGTATAATTCCAGCCGCGGCTTCCGGTGTTGCCGCCGTTTTCGTGGGCCGCCGCAACGTTCGAGAGGAAGGGTTCCTCAATGGACTTCGCCTTGGTGGGTTCTTTTACATAGTACACATCGTGAATGTCGCGGGCCGCATGGAACTGGGGCATAAAGAGCGCGTCCGAATTCCAGAACTCGGTTTCCACGAGCGGCCCGTCAAATTCCTCAAAGCCGAGCGAGCACAGCTTGTCCTTAACGCTTTCGAGGAAGCTGACATAGGGATTGGTCCGGCCGGGCACAATGCGCGCCGGGGGAACCGCGATGTTGTATCCGCGGAAGGTACCGGTTTTCCAGCTGCCGCTTTTGAGGAGGTCCGGGGTAATGGAACCGATTTCGTCGCCGGTAATGCCCGCGGCGTCGAGTCCTTTTTTTACGTCCGCAGAAGCGGCGGTGAGGGTGTAGTACACCGTTTCGCGTTCAACGATACGGAACAGGGCATCGGCGGCGCCGCGTTTTTTGGCGAGGCCCTTCATGATGGCGGATTCGTCCGCGGAAAGGGTTTCTTCCGTGAGTATTCCGTTTTCAGCGGCAGCCGCTTTCTTCAATAGCGCCGCGGTCGCGGTAATTTCGGGGGTTTCTTTAACAAAAGACGCTTTTTTGTCCGCATCCATGGCGATCGCGCCCGATTTGGACAGTTTTCCGAAGGCGGAACCCACATCGCGCTGTTCGAGGCCAAGTGCGGCGGTTATTTCCGGCAGGGTGTGCGCTCCCTTGTCCCTGAGAAGGGCTGCGATTCGTTCTTCGGGGGTACCCTTGTCTGCGGTTTGCCGGCCAAGGTCGGTGAGTTCAAAAAAAGTACGGGCTTCCCGCCGGGTTTCGGCAACGAGTTCTTTTCCGCCAAGCCAGGAAAAAGCCTGATTCGCGTGTCCGGGTTTATATTCAAGATCCCGTTCCAGCGTTTCCGCGGTCAGTTCATCTCCCGGTTTGAACGCGCGCAAAACGCGAATTTCCAGGGGATGCAGATTTTTTAAGATTGACTGTACATCCATTACTTTCTCCTGTTACAATGTAGGTATATTTATATCATTTTCTTTGGAGTACAGTAAAGGGTGACCAGAAAGGTACATATTCGGACAAAGATATTCTTTATCGTTCTGGTTGCCATAATTCCTACGGTCTTTGTTTCCCTCTATTCAGCGCTCTCTTTCAAAAACCTGTATCTTACCCGAAATAAAACCCAGATCAATACGGTTTGCGGTGGTTATGTAAACGAGCAGCGACATATTGCCCGCAACGCGGAAGAAATGATGCTTGCCATATCCCAGACAAGGTCAGTACAGAACAAGGATTATGAGTACCTGACAATATACCTTGCGGATCTCATGGAAAAATATCCCGGCTATGCGGTGCTTCTTGCCGCAAACGCGGAGGGTATTGTCGTTGCTTCCGGCGTCCACAAGACCGGGTATTCTCTTGAGGACCGACCATATTTGCAACGGGCAATGAAATCGGGCGCCTTTACGCTTGGTCATTTCATTGTCAGCAGATCTACCGGAATTCCTTCGGTAACCTATACCCTTCCGGTTGTGGATCGGGCCGGAGATACGCTGTACCTTATCGCCACCTACGCGCTCGAGAGCTATCTGGATGAAATGTCGCTGGCAGCACTGCCGCAGGGACTTGTTCTGGAGGTGTTCGACGTTGACGGGTTGCGCCTTTTTTATGCCGGAGACAAGGAGTCGATGCCTGCCGGGGAGCCGGTAAGTGACGCCCTGTTTGCCCGGGCAAAGACCGGACTTGTGAACACGGAACTTGTGGAAATTGATGGAATTCCCTGGCTGACGAGTATCGGCAGTTATTCCCGCAACGATATACCGGTTTATGTATCTGTTCGCGCTTCATACGACGCGGTTTTGTATCAATCATATGCTCCGGTTTTTATCCTGCTCATAGTGATGCTTCTCTCCTGTTCCGGGGCCGCCGTCATATCGCTGCTCATGGCTCGCCGTCTCTTTGTGGGACGTGTTGAAAAGCTTACCGATTACACCCGGTCTCTCGCCATGGGAAATTTGAGTGTTCGTTCCGGAATCAATACTACCCGGGATGAAATTACGGAGCTCATGGAGTCATTCAATATTATGGCAGCTGCCCTGGAAGAGAGAAATGCCCTGAATGAGCGATCTCTCCGGGAAAAGGAGCTGCTTCTTGGCGAGTTGCAAAAACGGGTTTCCGATAATCTTCAATTGCTTTCAAGCATGATTTCCCTGCAGCTTGGTCATACCGGAACTGATGAAGCCCGGAGGTCCCTCATAACAACTCATTCACGGGTTATGGCCCTTGCCATGGTGTATGAAACAATTTACCGGTATTCCGATGTACAGGAAGTCGGTTTACACCGTTACTGCAAGGGATTGTGTGAGTATTTGATTACGCTCTATGCTGATGTCGGTAAAGAAATCAAGTGCGATGTGTGCGGAATAGATCTCTCATTACGCATCGAGAAAGCGTTACCGCTTGCCCTGATAATTAACGAGCTGGTATCGAACAGCCTTATGCACGCTTTCCCGGATCGTCCGGAGGGAATCGTGGGTGTCTTTTTTGAACGCATGCATGACGGTTTTGTTTCCATGACCATAAGCGACAATGGTTCCGGTTTCGACGCGTCCGGTAAAATTCACGATTCGTTCGGGTTTGAAATGACCAATGCACTGGTTGATCAGCTTGGGGGATCAATGACTGTTGAAAGCAGTGCTTCGGGAACCCGGGTGATCATACAGTTCCCGGCAGATTAATAGACCGTATAGGGAACAATATTTCGAATGTTTATCAACACCCGAACTTCCGCGACAAAAAGCCCCTGGTCAGCGTAAAGACGCGGACCTTCTCGTAGCAGTACC
>CAZQEF010000020.1:0-10551 GCA_964592325.1 uncultured Treponema sp.
CGGCACCGGACATTGTTCTGGATGGCTGCGGTCTTTATGCTCTCACTGTTCGTTTTTTCCCTTTTCCTGCTCATGCCGCTTGCCTACCGGTATACCGAGAAGAATATCTGGTCTTTCATTCAAAACCGCTCGCTGTTGACGGCGTCTTCACACCGGATTCTGTCTCCGGGCATTATCCGGCCGGATGATGCCGGTATCCGGGGTGTCTGGTTTTCCGTAGACGAAGACGGTAACCGAATTTACCCCGTAGTACTGGTTCGTTCCGGGACTCCGGATCACGCGTTGTCGGTGTACCCGGAAGCCTCTCGCGGCGTTGTTCCGGGAACGTTCATTACCGGGTCGGGGGAGGAGATATTCCGGGCAACCGGCCCGGATCCCCGGTTTGTGCCGGTATTTGTTCCGCCGAAAACACTTTCCTTTGTATATACGCGTGTCGATACGGTCATGGATGCTTTTCTTCGTGCTTTCCGCGGGAGCTTTGCGGACTACATGCTGTTTTCTGTTGTTTTTTTCGTTTCGATAGCCCTGATATTCGTTCTTTGCCATGCAACCGGCTGGCGTTTGTTGAATATTCTGTTTGCTGTTGTTGTTCTTTTTTATCTGTATGGCGTGTATCCCCTCTTTTCCGGGGGTGCAATTTTTACTTTTGTACAGCGGCTTGCTCCTTCGGAGATGTCTCCTGAGCTGATTCCTGCCCTGTTATACCTGATTCAGGCTGTCCTCTTTTCATTGATTTCAGGCTTTGTGTTTCTGCAGCGACTTGTTCGCCGAAGAAGCCGGGGAGACGCACTATGAGCGGGATGAAACGGGTGGTAACGGTTCTGTTGGCTCATTTTTTTGTCGGTATTGTTTTCGCTGCCATTCTGGTTTTCAACCGGACTCTGCCTCCGCATCTGCTGCCGCCGTTTGTCCTGGCATACCGCCTCAGATCAATAGTGTTGCTCTTTTTGGAGTACCTTCCTTCGCTGTACATAAGCGGATTGCTCATTGGTTTTACACTGTCATTCAGCCGTCCTGAAGACGAGAAGGTTGAACGGTGGTCCGGAAAGCTCCTTTCCCTGCTGACATCATCTTTTGTGATCATGCTTATCATTATTGCCGCTCATGTAGTAATTTCGGAAGGAGTTGCTCCCGTATCCAGGCGCCGAATGGATTCGGCGGTTGCCCGTTCCGAGGATTATCATGAATATCTGCGAATAGGGCGTGATATGCTCGAAAAAGATAACCCCCGCGCAGCAGAACCGCATATTCAAAGCGCGCTTGTCATATGGAAAGACAGTCCGGAAGCGCTGAAGCTTCTTGATGACAGCAGGTACCGCGCCGCTGAAAAATATGGTCCGGCCACCGATTCTGTTCCCGCAGAAATACCGGATCCTCTTGTTCCGTCTGAATTTTTGGGCATGACGGTTCGTGACGCACTCGATATTTCCGATAAAGCATCCCGTGATCTTGATTTTTTTGACGCGCATTATTATGCAATGCTTGCATATCGCCTTTCGGGCCCCGATGATCCGCGCCGGGATCGTTCACTTCGTATGGCTGCGGATGCATGGAACCAGATCATACAGGGAACCGATCAGCTGGAGTCCCGGGATGATGCCGCCCTCTATGAGGCAAAACGCAATGCCTATAACGCAATACAACAGGGAGATTATCTGACTGCGTATTATGCTTTTCTGGATCTTCATACGACAGATATTGCCCGTGAGGACCGGAAAAGGGATCCTGATCTTGAAAGATTCCTCGAGCTTTCGCTCAAAGGGGTTAAGGAAACCTTTTTCTTCATGGACGAAACAGCCCAGCTTCGTTCGTTTGAGTCAGCACGTAATGTGTTTTTCCTGATTCACCGGCCGGACGGCGGTATCGACAGTGTCTATACAGCAGGTGTTGTTTATACCCGATCCGGGGGACGGGATGTTGTGTATTTGAGGGATTTCGAGCTTGTGCGGCATAATCAGAATCATCGTCTTGAGTATCATATCCGTGTTCCCTATGTGAAGATGTTCGCGTATGCTCCCGATGGACAGGATGCCCGTTCCGAACTCCTTCTCAATTCCGTTGATCGCAGCGGAGAACAGCTCCGTCAGAGGCCGGAAGTAATTGCCGGAACTCCGCGGGAACAGGATCTCAGTGTGTTGCTGCTGGACATGCCATACCGCGATTTTTCTCTGGTTGTTTCTGCGAACCGCGGTCCTTCAACCATGAATATGGTTGAACTGGCCCGTTTTCATGACCGCGCAGACCGGTACGGGTTTGATTCCGGTGTTTTTTTGCGGGAAGTCATTGTTCGTCTGTCAGAACCGTTTCTGTTGCTGGTGCTTTCCGTCATGGCTCTGGTGGCCGGATGGAAGTATCGCATGAAGTCCGGCGTGCTGTTCAAAGCCTGGTGGATTCTGACCGTACCGCTCTTTGTTGTTCTGGCATATATTGCCATACAGTCCGTACGATACCTTGCCATACTGTGTATAAATTACTTTGTGGTGACGGCTCCCGCCCTGGCCATGATACTGACACTGGTGTTTCATGTTGTATGCTTCACCGGCGCATCCGTCTACTTCTTTTCCCAGCGGTCAGAATGAACGCCGCGGTCAGAATGAACGCCGCGGTCAGAATGAACGCCGCGGTCAGAATGAACGCCTAGTTTCCCTTCGATGTGCGGGTGATACGGGCCCCAAGCGACTGCAGTCGGGTGGTAAGATTCTCGTATCCCCGTTCAATCTGATATACGTTCCTGATAACGCTTTCACCACGGGCGCAAAGGGCTGCTATAACCATGGCCATTCCTGCCCGAACATCGGGAGATACCAGGTCGGAACCCTGGAGCACGCTTGGCCCTGATACTACCGCACGGTGCGGATCGCAAAGCGTGATTCTCGCTCCCATGGCTATGAGCTTGTCCACAAAGAACATTCGGGATTCGAACATTTTCTCATGGATGAGTACCGTTCCCTCAATCTGTGTTGCAATAACGGTCATGATGCTTGTCAGATCAGGCGGGAAGCCCGGCCAGGGGGAGTCATCAATCTTCGGAATCATGCCGCCCAGGTCACAGTTCACCTGGAGCGCCTGTTGCGCAGGCACCGTAAGGTTTGTACCCTCAATAATCCATCGGATACCGAGCTTTCCGAATGCGACCCTGAGCGGACGCATGTCCCGGGGTTCAATATCAGTGATGGTAATGCTTCCGTGGGTAACCGCGGCGAGTCCGATAAATGAACCGATTTCCATATAATCCGGACCGATTCGGAAATCGGTGCCGGAAAGGGACTTCCTTCCCTCAATAGTCAGGATGTTGGAACCTATTCCGTGGATTGAGGCACCCATTGCGTTGAGCATCCGGCACAGGTCCTGAATATGCGGTTCGCTTGCGGCGTTGGTAATTATGGTGGTCCCTTCGGCAAGGGCTGCCGCCATAACCGCGTTTTCGGTCGCGGTTACCGAAGCTTCATCAAGAAAAATATCCTGTCCCTTGAGTTTGTTTGCGGAAAAAGTGAACTGCCCGTCAATTTCCACCCGGGCTCCCAGTTCGGTAAGCGCCAGAAAATGGGTGTCCAGGCGCCTCCGTCCGATTACGTCGCCGCCCGGAGGGGGGAGTACCGCTTTTCCTGCCCGTGCGAGAAGGGGCCCGGCAAAAAGGATGGAAGCCCGGATTTTCCGGGAAAGATCTGCAGGAATGGTGGTTGCAGGCGTTTCTTTCATGTGCAGTCGGTACTCGTTCGCGACAATTTTTTCCACGGTGCCGCCAAGGGCTGTATAGATGTCGAGCATGACCTGCATGTCTTCAATTTCAGGCAGGTTGCTGAGTGTTACCGGCTGATCGGTTAAAAGGCACGCGGCGATGCAGGGCAGCGCTGCATTCTTGTTTCCGCTCGCCTTTACGGTTCCCTTTATCGGAATCCCGCCTTCAATGTGGTATTCATACATGATATTCCCTCCAGGATCGTGTCAGTTCAACAAGTGTTTTAACCATGGCGGTCATTTGCTCAAGTGAAGCCCATTCAGTACGTGAATGGAAGTTATGGCCGCCGGTGAAAATATTCGGTGTGGGTATCCCCATTTCGGTAAGACGGGACCCGTCTGTTCCTCCCCGTATGGGGTTCATTTGTATGGCGACGCCGGCACGCCGGGCTGCTGTTTTGAGAATATCAACCACATGCGGTGCCTGATCCAGTTTCTCTTTCATGTTGAGGTACTGCCTGGTTTTTTTGACGGTTACCTTTCCTCCGGGGAAGCGGGCTTCAACAGCCTCTGCCAAAAGGTCAATCCGTTTCAGGCGTTGTTCCATTGCGTTCAGATCAAAGTCCCGTACATATACAGAGAGAGTGGCCGTTTCACAGGTAGCGTGCATTTCAAGCGGGTAAAAAAAGCCCTCGTATCCGGATGTGGTTTCCGGACTTTCCTGCACGGGAAGGCTTTGCTCAAAAGCGGCCGCCATGGTTACCGCGTTTACCATTTTACCCCGGGCAGTTCCGGGATGCGCCGAAATACCGGTGAACGAAATATCGCATTTCCAGGCATTAAAGCATTCTGTTTCGATTTCGCCCTCACGTCCTCCGTCGACGGTATAAAACGCCTTTGACCGGATTTCAGAAAGAGGGATGTTGTCCATTCCGTGTCCGGTTTCTTCATCCGGGCTGAATACTACTTCAATGGGGCCATGCTCAAGTTCCGGGTCGTCAAGCAGGCTGATGAGGGTCATGATACCGGCAATCCCCGCTTTGTTATCGGCTCCGAGCAGGGTTGTCCCGTCCGAAGTAATGATGGTATGGCCGAGACATTCAGCAAGTTCGGGTGTAGTGCCGGGATCAAGGGTGTATCCGTTGCCAACGACAAGAGTTGAACCGTCATAGTTCTCATGAACTCGGACTTTGACGTTGTTGCCGGGGGCATCAAGCGCGGTATCAAGATGCGCACAAAGTCCAAATGGGGGAATCTTTTCAAGTCCCGGCGCAGGCGGAATTCGTGCGAGCAGGTATCCATGGCCGGTAATAGTTGTATCGGTAATGCCGAGAGAGGTTAATTCGGACTGTAACAGTTCCGCCAGTTCGCGCTGTCCCACGCTTGAAGGCTGTATCCCCGAATCTGCACGTTCCAGAGAACTTTGTGTGTCAATCGCGGTATAGCGGGTAAAACGTTCAAGAAGTTCATGCCGGATACGCTGGTCATTCATGTCGTCCAGATTACGATATTTGTTTCAGGCCGTCAATTCCGCCTTATTGCCGTTTTCTGTAGAAACCGATACCTTATTGCTCATGAACGTTCTTCCTGTGTATCCTGTTTTCACGCCCATAACCCTTGAGATGGCCCGGGTTATTTCCCCGCAGCTTGTCCGTCTGCCTGACGGCCTCTCGGAATACACCTTTGCCGGCCTGTATCTGTTCAGGGATCGGTATAAATACCGGGTATCGCTCCACAAGGATTTACTGATAGTTTCCGGAGAGCGGGAAGGCAAAAAGTTCTTTATTACCCCCTGTTGCAGTACGGGAATGGATGTGGTTGCCGAATTATTCAAGACGCATGACTACTGGAAACTGGTTTCACCGGCTTTTCTTGCAGAGCATCGGCGGGAAATAGAGCATGCCGGATACCGGATATCCGGAGATCGGGATAATTATGATTATCTGTATAACCGGTCGGATCTTGCGTCCCTTTCCGGTAAAAAATTCCACAAAAAACGTAATCATGTGAACGCGTTTGAAAATACGTTTCCGGACCGGCGGGTTGTTCCGCTTGATCTTTCCACGCGTGATGACGCGCGGGAAGTACTTGATTCGTGGGTTTCTCATGAAGAGGATCCCGATAACACCGATTATGCCGCCGCAGTGGAAGCGCTTGACCTGCTGGATCAGTTTGCAATGTCCGGTATTGTTGTCTATGCGGAACAGCGTCCGGTTGCCTGGACGCTGGCCGAACTGGTGTCTGGCGGGAAAATGGCAGCGGTGCACTTTGAAAAAGCGTGTGTTGAATTCCGTGGTTCGTACCAGTGGGTGAATTATGCGTTCGCGCAGTCTTTACCGGAAGAAGTAGCCCTTATTAACCGTGAACAGGATCTTGGCGATGAAGGAATGAGGCAGGCAAAGATGACCTACCGGCCCTGCGGATTTGTCGAAAAATACCGGATCGACCGGGGTGAATAATTCGAAAAATGCCTGACAGTGCGTTTTTTTTAGATATACTTGAAGGTAGCTCGTCATGGAGGTTTTAAAATGGAATTGATCAGTACCCGTGATGCATCCCGTGTTGTCAGCTTTCGTCAGGCGGTACTTGACTGTATTCCTCCCGATGGCGGCCTCTATGTTCCTGCAAAGGAAGAGGATCTGCGCCGCTGGATCATGTATATGGACGGTAATACCAGTTTTGCCTCAATTGCAGGAACCCTGACATCTGCGCTTTTAAAAGAGGAATTCAGTCCCGTCGTATGCGAGCGTATCGCCGGCAAGGCTTTTACCGGTTATTCACCTGAAATCCGGCAGCTTGATGAGCGGATGTTTTTACTTGAGCTGCATACCGGACCTACCGGATGCCACAAGGATTTCGGGTTTATGTGGCTGGCTTCGGCTCTTGACCATTTGCTGATTATGGAAAACAGGACGGCTATAGTCATGGCTGCAGTGGACAGCATAACCGGAAGAAGTCTGGCCGCTGCTGTTGCCGGCAAAGAAAGACTCCGCCTTGTACTGGTATATCCCAAAGGAGCAGCCCGCGGGCTTGATCCTGCAACTTTTATACAAAACGGCGGAAACATCTGTCCAGTCGAAATTGACGGAAAATTGTCAGCTGCGGAGGATCTGGTCCGCGGAGTATACGGCGATCGTTCCCTGGTGGAAAAGCATAATCTGACTCTGGCCAATACCATGAATATCGGTCGTCTGCTTCCGCAGGTTTTTTTCTATATGTACGCGTTTACCCGCATACGGAAAAAAATACAGGGGGACATTTTTTATTCCGTTCCCTCCGGAAATTACGGAAATCTGGTTGCCGGTCTGTATGCCTGGAAATTCTCCCTTCCGGTAAATGGTTTTGTTACTGATGCAACATCCGGCCTGTCGTGCGATGCGCGGGGAAACTGCCTGTTCATGGATTCCCTTGTCCCGCTGAAGAACCGGGGTCCTGCTGATCCCGCGGTACCATCGAATCTCGAGCGGCTTGAGCAGATATTTGAGCTCAATCCCCTCCTGTTGCGCGGACTGGTATATCCTTCCGAGGTAAACCGTAATATGGTTCCGGACCTTATGCTTGACGCCTTCCGCAAGTATGGGATTTTTATCGATTCCGATACCGCGATGGCATACGGTGCCATCACGGCGGCGGGAGAGCGGATTGATTTTGATGAAGGGTCGGTTATTCTCGTATCAAAGGACCACCCGGCATTTGAAGCAAACCGGGTACGGAGGGCGTGCGGTATTCCGGTAAAAATACCGGAAATTCTGGACGGATTCGACAATCCTGTGTCAGAAATCTCCTCCATCCCGGCGGAAGCATCCCGGCTGCGTGGAGTTCTTGACCAATTTGCGTTTTCATGAGGTTATAGCGCTTCCCTTGCTTTGGATCTCCAAAAACAGTATAATCAGAATGCAAATGTTTAGGGGGGCTTATGGCTTATAAACTTGACGGGGCGAAGTTCGAAACGCTTGATGAACTGGTTGAAGCGTTGTATCCCCTGTATTCCGACAGGATGTCGGAAGAAGAGTTTAAAAAGTATGCCGAAGAAAACGCCGAGAAAACCTGATTTTTCGGTCTTGAGCACATAAAAAACGCGCAGCCGCTTGTTAACGGGTGCGCGTTTTTTTTTATCTGGCAGTGTCTCGCTTGTCCGGATTTTCCCGACTCGCAGCCTTCCCCGTTTTCCGTGTTCGTGATACGGGTTTTTTCCGTTCCGGAAGCAGACTTGTTATCAGTTTTTCAAACTGGTATCCGGAATCGGTAATGAGTCCGGTAAACCGTGTAAGGGTAGTATTCATTTTCCGCGTGTTTTGTGTGCGGGCCGTTTCCGCAGAACCGGTAAACAGTGTCATTGAGAGCTTCAGGAGATCAATAAGATGCTCGCTTTTTTCCTTGCTGAACCAGAGCACGCGGTCCCAGGGGTGTACGTCCATCTGGCGCTGAATTCCTTCAGAATTGAAGAAAGAAACCCAGCGGGGATCCGGCGTCTGTTCATCAAAGATATCGCTGTATGCAATAAAATCTTCGAGATCGGTGAGTGTCTGGCAGGCTTCATGAGGGCAAGCTCCTCCATTGTGCATGAGCTCGATCATTTTCCGGTCTATGTCATACCGTCCGATAAATTTTCTGTTCTGTTCGCCTGAAAGAGGTTCTTTCGGAATATAACGCAGTGCAAACAGAATTATTGCCGCAGAAAGTGCTTCGACCAGTCCGGGCATTCTTTTTTCAAGACGTTCAA
Source organism: uncultured Treponema sp. (assembly GCA_964592325.1). GTDB lineage: Bacteria > Spirochaetota > Spirochaetia > Treponematales > Treponemataceae > Teretinema. Next base: position 8,402 of record CAZQEF010000020.1, read on the forward strand.
ATACCGTTTTCGATATGCCTTTTGCCGTGGCAACTTCAAAAAGCCGTTCAAGATACCGCTCAAACCAGGCAATAACGAATCTGGATTCTGTTTTTTCATTGATAAACTCCGGAAGACGCAGTACTTCCGTGAAAAACTGCCGTGCCGGTTTCTGAATTTTATGGTTGAAGGTTTTTATCTGTTCCTTCTGTTTTTTTGGCTCCATGAACAGTATTTCCCGGATACTGCGGAAATAATCGGGAGTTGCCAAAGCAGAAAGGGCGGTATACAGATCCTTGAGCACAATATTTTGTATACCCATATGTATGTCCGGGATTCCCTTTCCGCCGAGTGATTCATACAGCTGCCGGTAATGCCTGTCAGCATTGTCGTCCTTTTCATGTATGTTCAGAAATACCTGTGTCTGAAAACCGTTGAGCGATGCGAAGAATCCGTTTGTAACCACTTCGCGAACCGTACGAATATACCAGAGGCCGGAACGCTGTTCCTGGAAAATGCAAAATCTGTTTTCCCGGTCGGTGAGTCCGAGTCCTTCCCAGAGATTTCGCTGTATAAGTTGTTTTGTTCCATCAGGATTCTTTTGTGCGAAGGCCGCGGACCTGTTTATCCAGCCTGAAGCCTGTTGGTATACATTATTGTAAAAGATAAGCGCACGTTCACTGCCCGCCCGGTTTGACCATACGAATACGTTTTCATTGACGGTACCGTTTTCCCAGAAATCGTAGAGAAGGAAATGCTCAACTCCGGCGAACAGGTACCTCCGCTTCATGAGCGGAAAAATTTCATGCTGATGCCGTGCCACAAGGCCGTTGTCAATCGTTTCGTCCCGGTAGGCACGGCGATATTCCATGCCGTATTTTTCTTCGAAGCCTTCGATTTGTCCGTGTCCGAACATGGGTAATCCGGGCATCGCCGTCATCATGGTGCAAACACCGAAGTATTTATCTCCTTTGCCGAACTGAGCGACTGCTGTTTCTTCGTCCGGGTTGTTCATGAAATTAACATAACGTTTGAGAATCTCAGGATCGAATTCAATGGTATTCTTGATGGTGCTGCGATATTTTTCATTATCTTCCCGCTTGAGCATATTCATGAACGCCGAGTTGTATACACGGTGCATGCCGAGGGTACGTACAAAGTATCCTTCCATCATCCAGAATGCTTCAGCCAAAAGGAGGGTGTCCGGGATTTCCTTCGCACACCGGTCAACCACTTCCCGCCAGAACTCTTCCGGTATTCTCCGTTCAAATTCGTCCCTTTTGAGGGCAAAGCGTGAACGTGAGGCGATGTCTCCGCCCTTTCCCGGTTCGGGATACCAGAGCCGTTGAATGTGCTTTTTTGCGAGTACCATTGCCGCGTCAAACCGGATGATCGGGAAATTTGATGCGACATGAAGAATCTTCTTTATCACTTCTTCCCGCGCTTCGGGATTAAGAAAATCTATTTGCGCGGTATCATTCCAGGGCATGCCGGTACCGTCATTACCGTGATAGATATAACGGGTGTCGCCGGTGTGATGATCCACTCGTTTGAATACTACGGCGCAGTCGGTTTTCGAATAGTAATGATTCTCAAGGTAGACTCCAACCCGACCATCGTGCGAGAGGTTTTCTCCCGAAAAATCATAACCGGGGAAAGGGCTTTCCCTTGTCTGGACAAAAAGATCCGGCCTGTTGATAACCCAGGAAGAATCCATGCCGGTATGGTTCGGAACCATGTCGGACGCCATCCTGATGCCCCGTCTCCAGGCCCGTGAACGAAGATTATCGAGCGCGTCCCATCCGCCCAGTTCATTTGCCACTTCATAATCATTGAGACTGTATGCGCTTGCCGCGGCTTCCGGGTTTCCGCAAATTTGCTTTATACGCGCACTGGCAGGGGAGCGCTCCCACACGCCGATGAGCCAGAGTCCGGTGAATCCTGCCTGTTCAAGGAAGTCGAGTTCTTCATCAGGGATTTGGTCAAGGCGGGTAATGGCTCTGCCGTATTTTCTGCTCAGCTGGTCAAGCCAGACCAGGGTGCTTTTCGCGATCATGACGACATTGGGCATCCATTCCCGGTCAGGACTGAACCGTTCGTATTCTTTGCTGATATCATCAAAATCATATACCGGAAGATCGTAGCCGTCCGCACCGGGGCCCGGTCCCCAT
>CAZQEF010000021.1:0-10278 GCA_964592325.1 uncultured Treponema sp.
GATTGAAGATATCGTAAAGCGCTACTCGGATCATATTGCCTTCCCCATATATCTTCATTATGAGAAGAAGGAATATGATGACAAGGGTGCAGTAAAAAGCGAAACGCCGGTTTCCGAACAGATCAATGATGCGAGTGCCATGTGGCAGAAGTCCAAAAATGATCTCACGGAAGAGGATTATCACTCGTTTTACAAAACCCTGTCTCACGATTCGGAAGATCCTCTCCTCTATGTGCATACCAAGGCGGAAGGAACCCAGGAATACACCACGCTTTTCTATGTCCCGTCAAAAGCGCCGTTCGATATGTATCATGCCGACTTCAAGAGCGGAGTGAAACTTTTTGTCAAACGGGTATTTATTACTGATGATGAAAAGGAGCTCCTGCCGGTATATCTCCGCTTTGTCCGGGGCATTATAGACAGCGAGGATCTGCCGCTCAATGTCAGCCGTGAGATTCTCCAGCAAAACAGGATACTCTCAAGCATTCAGTCCGCTTCGGTCAAGAAGCTGCTCGGTGAATTCCGAAAACTTGCGGATAATGAGCCGGAGAAATATGAAACATTCATAACCGAGTTCAACCGCCCGCTCAAGGAAGGTTTGTACAGTGACTACGGTCATCGCGAAGAACTCGCCGAGCTCGTCCGTTTCAAGACAACACAGGAGAGCGTTGCAGAGAAGGACACGGACGGGAAAGACAAGCCGGCCTCCGCATGGACAAGTTTTGCGGATTATGTGAGCCGTATGAAGACCGACCAGAAGGCCATCTACTACATTACCGGTGGTGACGAAAAGACACTCCGTCAGTCGCCGCATCTGGAAGCATACCGGGCCAAGGGGCTTGAAGTGCTTATCATGAGCGACGAGATAGACGACATCGTGATTCCTGCACTTGGAAAGTACAAGGAATGGGATCTCAAGGCGGTAAACCGCGCCGGTTCTGATGAAGAACTTGCCAGTGAAGAAGAAAAAAAGGCTGCGAAGGAAAAAGAAGAAGACAACAAGCCGGTTGTAGAGAAAATAAAAAAGGCGCTCGGAGAGCGCGTCAAGGATGTACGGGTATCCAAACGTCTGGCTGATTCTCCTTCATGTATTGTGGTGGATGAGAATGATCCGAGCCTCCAGATGGAACGCATGATGAAAGCCATGGGGCAAAGCGGCTTTGCCGAAGTAAAGCCCATTCTGGAAATAAACCCGGAGCATGCGCTTGTCGCCAAGCTCCGAAAATCGGAAGATGACGAATTTATCGCCGATGTTTCATCGGTTCTTCTGGATCAGGCACTTCTCGTTGAAGGTTCCGATATCAGTGATCCCGCGGATTTTGTGAAAAAACTGAACAGACTGCTGAGCAGATAGCAGGAAAAAAAAGCCGGTTCATGATGAACCGGCTTTTTTTCATTCTTCCGATGAAAGTTTTGATTTGCGTTTTGACGTTGCGATCTGAAGCTGCGCTACAACGACGAGGGTTGTAAGCACGCCGGCGGCTATCGCTTCCGGTACGCCGTTTGTAAGGAAGATGCCTCCGAGTACTGCCCAGACGGTTACCCCTTCCGCGCCGCCGGTCAGCACGCCGGATCCGTTTGTGGCAACAAGCATGCCGAGAACCAGTGCGGTGTGTATTACTGTTCCGAATACCGCGGAAATAATGACCGCAGGATACATTTTCCATCTTGAAATGATTGCATAGACACCCCAGGTTGCCAGCGGGAAGAGTATCCTTGGCAGTACCGATACCAGCGGGTTGCGAAAGAGTACATCGAATCCTGCGGGAGTCTGGTTCGCCTGGATGAGGCTGAACAGACCGAAAATGGTGCCGATCCCTGCTCCAACCAGCGGTCCTTCAAGAATGGCGCCGATAATTGCGGGAATATGCATGATGGTTATCGAAACACCCGATATCCAGGGGATGAGACCGAGACGGGTTGCGCCGAGAAAAACGGTGAGTGAACCGAGTGCGGCGGTAATGACTATTCTGCGGATTTTTGAGCTGCCTTTGTTTACCATGGTGACACTCCTTATTTCTATATGTAATAACTGCACTGATGATGACACTCTGGCGTTGAAGTGTCAAGATAAACCATCAGTATGCCCGGATGCTATTGTTCAGAATATTTGAAATTGGTTATACTATAGTGGTAAAGGAGCTTTATACATGGTTAAAGTAGCAACAATTGCCGGTTCCGATGCCTCCGGCGGTGCCGGACTGGAAGCCGACCTTAAAACATTCGAGGAATACGGGGTCTACGGGATGGCCGCAGTCACACTCATCGCGACCATGGATCCGGATAATGAATGGGCCCATAACGTATTTCCTCTTGATGAAAAGGCGCTTCGCGCCCAGCTTGAAACCATTTTCAACGGTGTTGGCGTAGACGCCGCAAAGACCGGCATGCTTGGATCCGAAGCGGCGGTTAATCTTGCCGAACGCTATATTCGCGAATCAAAAGTTGACCGGTATGTGCTTGATCCGGTAATGGTCTGCAAGGGCGCGAAGGAAGCGCTGTATCCGGAGCTTAACCGGCTGGTAGAAGAAAAACTCCTCCCGCTTGCGCTTGTGGTAACACCCAATCTCTTTGAAGCGGGACAGCTTGCCGGTATTGAAACGCCGCAATCCATGGAAGACATGAAAAAAGCCGCTGAAATAATACACAGGAAGGGCGCCAGGAATGTATTTGTGAAGGGCGGAGCCCGTTTGAACGGGCATACATCGGCGGTCGACCTTTTTTATGACGGAAAAAATTTCAATCAAGTTGAAAGCGCGCTCATCGATACCAAGTGGATTCATGGTGCAGGTTGTACCCTTTCCGCCGCGGTTACGGCGGCTCTTGCGCTTGGGCTTGAACCTTATGAAGCGGTGAGCCGGGCCAAAAAATTCGTGACATACAATCTTCGCGGCAGTTTTCCCCTTAATCGCTGGGTTGGCCCCGGAAATCCTTCCGGGTGGAGAAAAGGGTTCAATTGATGACGGATTTTTCGGGAATACTCCGCTGATGGCGGTCAGTATTTCGGATATTTCATATACGTATTCCGGATCGGATACCGCAGCGCTCAGGAATGTTTCTCTTTCCATTATGGATGGAGCATATGTTGCGATACTCGGTGCAAACGGATCCGGAAAAAGTACTCTTGCCCGGTGCCTGACCGGACTTCTGGTCCCGGATTCGGGGGAGGTATCAGTCACGGGACCGGGAAGGGTTCCGTCTGCACTGGTGTTCCAGTCCCCCGGAGACCAGATAGTCGCGGAAACGGTGGAACTTGATACCGCATTTGGTATCGAAAATCTTGGTGTTCCGCCCGATGAAATGCGTATACGGGTACCTGCGGCCCTTGAACAGTTCCATCTTGCCTCCCGCGCGCATGAATCAACCGCATCTCTCTCTACGGGAAACAAACAGCTGCTGGCTCTCTCAGGGGTTCATGTGCTTGAAAGCGGTGTGCTGGTGCTTGACGAACCAACATCCATGCTCAGCCCTGCTGTACGGGACGAAGTTCTGGACTACCTGGACAGGAGGCATGCTACCGGCGGTACCATTATACATATTACCCATGACCGGGATGAAGCCGCCCGTGCACAGCGGGTACTGGTTATGGAAGACGGAGCCGTTGTTTTTGACGGAGATCCGGCGACGCTGTTTTCCGTACCGGAAGACCGGCAGGAACAATGGGGTATTTTTGCCCGTTTTCCGGGAAAGCGGGTCCGTCCGGAAGTACGGGATCCAGTGCTTGAATGCAGGAAAATCTGTGAGGGCCCCATACAGGATTTTTCTGCGGTATTTCCCCGCGGAAGCATTACCGCCGTCACGGGAGAGTCCGGATCAGGGAAATCAACGTTGCTTGAAATACTCGCCGGTCTGCGTGTACCCGATGAAGGGTCCGTCATCCGTTCCGGAGCAACAGCGCTCGCGGTACAGGAAAGCGAAGCCAGCCTCTTTGCTGAATTTGTTGCGGATGACGTAGCCTACGGACCGAGAAATGCCGGTCTTTCAGGAAAAGAACTGGTCAACCGGGTTGCTTCTTCCATGGACGCTGCTTCCCTTCCCTACGTTCTTTTCCGCGATCGCCAGACTTTTTCCCTCTCGGGCGGAGAACGGCGTAAAGCGGCTCTCGCCGGTATTATTGCCATGGACACGCCTGTCATCCTCTTTGATGAACCGTCCTCGGCCCTGGATGTCCGGAGCCGGGCGCAGCTTCTGCAACTCTTTGCAGAACTTGCAAACCGGGGAAAAACTGTTGTTTTTACCACTAACAGGGAAGAAGAAAGTGTCATTGCGGACGTCGTTATTACACTGCCGCTTCCGACGGACCGTGCAAATGCTTCTGTAAAACCAAAAAAGCTGAACCATGACCAGGCTGCCATTGAACGCCTTCGCAGGGGAGAGGCCGGCAGTTATACAGAGGGATCGTCTCCGTATCATCTCCTTACTCCGGCCGGAAAATACTGGTGTGCGATTGCCGCCATAACGGCAACCCTTGTGGTTGGCACCCTGCCCGGCATACTGACAGTGCTGGCGGTTGAATTCGCTGTGGTGCTTGTCTCTCGCTATCCGGTTCCGGTACTTCTCCGGAAGTTTGCCGTTATTCTTCCCTGGCTGCTTCTGGTAGCTGTTCTGCAGTATGTATTTTCCCGCGGCAGACATGTTGATCCGGTATTCCTGCTGCGTTTTGTCGGTTTGTTCATACCACTGTCGGTTTTTCTGCATACCACCAGCCATACCGAGATAATGTATGGTGTTGAAGACATGCTTAAACCGTTGTCCCTGGTAAAATTTCCGGTTCGCGATGTCTCCCTGCTGGCGGGGATTGTGTTCCGTTTTATTCCCCTCCTGTATACCGAGGCAGGTCGTATTACCCGGGCCCGTATAATCCGTAAGGCAGGGATAAAAGAAAAACGCGGGTTGTTCCGCGCGGTTCAGTCCATGGCGACGCTCTTTGTCCCGCTTGTGTTGAGAACCCTGACTCGTGCCGAACATCTCGCTGAAGCAATTACGGCGAGCTATTATGGTACGGAAAAACATACGCGGTATTTTTTCCGTAAAAAAGGATGGAAACAGCGAGTTACCGGAATTGTCACCGTGCTCTCGTTTGCGGCGGTCATATACGCGTCGTACCGGTACGGGAGTGTGTTGCCGTGACTTCCGTGAGTCTGCAATATTGTCCGCGGTGCGGAGAAAAGGGGTACGAATACCATGACGGCAAGTACTGGCGGTGCCCGTCCTGCGGTTTTACTTATTATCACAATGTTGCTTCGTCAGCGAGTGTCATCATCACCGTTGACCGCTCCGTGCTCATGCTGCGGAGAGCGCATGCGCCCTCACAGGGCCTCCTCGCGCTTCCCGGTGGTTTTGTTGATCCGGATGAGCGCGCGGAAGATGCGGCGGTCAGGGAATGCCGGGAAGAAACGGGACTGATTGTTTCACATCCCCGATTTGTGGGAAGCTGGCCGAACACGTACACCTATCGGGATGTGCAGTATAAAACGTGTGATATGTATTTTCAGGCGGATTTTTCAGGCGATCTTACGTCGTTCCGGGCAGAGCCGGGGGAAGTTTCCTCCCTGGAGCTTGTAGCGCCGGAAGATTTTGAAACCGCCCCCATCGCCTTTGAGTCAGCCCGCCGGGCGTTGATTGCCTGGCGGGACGGACAGTAGTTTTTTTTACATTACAAAGTAGGCAAGACCCTCGCGGGTGTACTTTGCCTGGAGTTCCTTTATTCGGCTGGTTATCTTTTTTTCAACCGCGTTATCACAATACATGATCATGATCTCGTTTGTTTCCGGCCAGACCGGGCTGCCCATCTTCGGAGTTGAGTATCCTTTCCCCCAGACTTCCGGAATTATCGAGTAAAACTGGGCTTCCGGGATATCCTTGAGTGAGCCGATAATATCTTCCTCAAGCGCCTGGCTGAAGATTATTTCTATTCGTTTCACAGTATTCCGCTCCTTTCCCCTTCGATACGGGCAAGTTTCTGTTCAAGTTTGAGCTGCTTCTTTATTTCCCGTTTTTCACGGATGCGATTGAATCCGTAGTACATGACGGGCATCAGGAACAGTGTCATGAGTGTACCGAACGAGAGTCCGCCGAGAACGGTTTGTCCGATCGGCTGAACCATCTCGGAACCTTCTCCCGGGAAGAACGCCATGGGAGTAAGACCCAGAACGGTGGTCAGCGTTGTCATGAGGATCGGGCGGAGACGGTTCCTGGCAGCTTCCGCACACGCATCCCTGAGGGAAAGACCCCGTTTGCGCAGGAGGTTGGTGTAGTCAACCAGAACGATACCGTTGTTGACAATAATACCGACAAGGATGAGCAATCCAACTGCAGTCATGACGGTCAGCTTCTGACCCATGATTCCATAGATGAATACAATTCCGATAAAGGTCAGCGGGAGTGTAAACAGAACGATAAACGGGTCAAGGAACGACTCGAACTGGCTTGCCATAACGGCGAATACCAAAATGACAGCCATAAGGATTATGACTACAAACTGTTTGATTGCCTTCATGAGGTCCTCAAAGTCTCCGCCGTATTCTATGCGTACGTCCGGATCCTGCGGGATCTCTTCCTGAATAAGCCGTTCAACCGTTTTCTGCACGTCGTTGATGGATACATCCGGTGCTGAACCGGCCGTTACGGAAATCATGCGGCTCTGGTTTTCACGTGTAATCGTTATGGGTGATGTTCCCTCTCTGTAGCGACCGAAGCTTGATACCGGGATTTTCACTCCCTGTGAGTTGGTTACGAATATCTGTTCGAGATCACCGACTTTTGTACGGTCGGCTTCATCGAGCTTGACGATAATATCTATTTCGTCTCCATCTTCGCGGTATTTTGTCGCGGTGTATCCAGCGATGTTCGCACGGATTTCCTGTCCTACGGAAGCGATGTTGAGCCCGAGGTTATACAGCCGTTCCCGGTCGATAATAATATCAACCTGGGGGAGTCCGTCTTCAAGGCTGAGAGTCGGTTCGGTTACATAGTCTGTTGCCTTTTCATCAAGAAGTTTTTTAATAGCTTCTGCGGTGGAACGGGCTTTCTCCATGTTTTCAGATTTGACTTTTACCTCAACCGCGGAGCTTCCGCCACCAATGCTATTGTTCCCTGAACCTATGTTAAACGTCGCCCCCGGGAAGTCATCAAAATGAGCTCGAAGTTTTTCCTTGATCTCATTTTCACTGTCGATCCGGTCCGCCATGTCGGGAAGGTTAATGGTAAGCTCTCCCTTGTATGAACTGGCGCTTCCCATTCCATAGGAGTTTCCCGATCCGACAAGCATCGTGATGTTCTTATATCCCTTCACTTCGGTTTTTACGATTTGTTCCATCTGCATGAGAACCGTTTCGGTTGCGTCGAGTTTTGTTCCCACCGGAAGCGATACTTCAAGGGTAATGTCATCGGCGGCAGATTCCGGCATGTAGACAAAGCCGAGAACCGGAACGAGAGCAATACTCAGTATGAACAGTCCGACGATTACCCCTATGGTAATAAGTTTGTGCTTGAGTACCCAATGAACAGACCGGAAGTATTTTTCATCGAGACGTTCAAAGAGTTTCCCGAGACGCAGATTAAGTTTGCCAAGGAAGCCGCTGTACGTTTGGCGGTCTTTACCGCCAATCTTGAAGTAGCGGCTTGTGAGAACCGGAACTAGAATGATGGCAACAACGAGTGAACATACAAGCGAGATAACAACGGTAAATGCGAGTCCCTGGAAAATCTCTCCGATTACTTCAAGTTCCCTCCGGTACATGATCAAAGGAAGGAATACACAGATGGTGGTAAGTGTCGAAGCGGATATGGCGAGAACCATTTCCTGAGATCCCAGGATCGCCGCCGGTTTCGGCTTGGCGCCTTTTTCACGGTAGGAATAAATGTTTTCCAGGATAACGATAGAGTTATCTACAAGCATACCGACACCGAGTGCGAGTCCGGCAAGGGTCATGATGTTCAGTGTCATTCCGGTGAAGAACATGATACCGAGTGTAATAATCAGGGACATCGGAATGGTCAGTCCAATGATGATGGTACTCCGTAAACTCCTCAGGAAGATAAAGAGAATAATGATAGCAAAGATCGCGCCCTGGATAGCGCTTGATGCAACGTTATCTACCGAACGCTGAATAATATCCGTGGTGTTTCTGGTTTCTGTGATAACAATATCCGACGGAGCTTCTTCAATAAGCTTCGCCATGCGTGTCTGAACGGCCCGTGCGGTTTGTACGGAGTTTGTTCCGCTCTGCTTCTGGATTCCCATACGTACACACGGTTCACCGTTGAAATAGAAACGGGATTCTTCATCTTTAAAACCGTCATGGACATTCGCGATATCACGGAGCCGCACGGTCGTAAGCGTCGGTACCGGGCCACCCCGCTGGGCTTCTTCGATGCTTCCCTTCTGTTTGTAGGAAATAACCGCATTACGGATGTCTTCAAGCGAATCGTATTCACCAACCGTGCTGATGGTGTAATTCAGTTCAGCTTCGGTTATGGTACCACCTGAAATCTGCAGGTTCTGAGCAGCGAGCATCTGGGAAACCTGGGTGATCGTGAGATCATACGCCTGGAGGCGGTCCCGGGGAATTTCAATAACGATGGCACGTTCCCGTCCACCCACAACAAACGCGGTAGCAACACCTTCTATCTGTTCGAGGCTCGGGACAAGATCATCCGCGTATTCATACAGTTCTTCCCGGGTGCGGTTGCCGCTTATCGCATAGAACATGATCGGAATCATGGTCGGGTCCATCTTGAAGATCATCGGTGTTTCCGCGTCATCCGGGAGCATGCCCTTTACATAGTCAAGCTTTGCACGGATATCATTCATGGATTCGTCCAGATTGCTTCCGTAGGTAAGCTGCAAATAAACCAGACTTGAACTGTATGACGATGAAGACCCGAGGTATTCAATTCCCGAGACGCCTGAAATCATGCTTTCAATCGGGCGTGTTATACGGCGTTCCACTTCTTCCGGTCCTGCTCCGGCGTATGTTGTTGAGATAGCGACATACGGAAGTTCAATATCCGGCAGAAGATCCAGTGGAAGATCCATTGTTGTGTACAAGCCGAGAGCGGCCAATACAGCGAAAAGGATCAGTACGGTTGTCGGCCGGTTTACGGCTGTTTTGGAAAGACTCATTGAATGCTCTCCTGTTCCGGAAGCGGCGGTAGCCGTGAAACAACGTTAACGAGCGCTCCGTCATCGAGAAGGGTTTGTCCGCGGACAACGATCTCGTCATCGGGATTAAGACCGGTTAGTATTTCAGCTTTTTCATCAACTTTGATACCTACCGTTACTTTTTGCCGGCGCACAGAGTTTTGATCTCCGTACTGCAGCACGAATATGAAATTCTCGCCGAGGCGGTTGACAATTGCGGCTGAGGGAATTTTGACGATGCCCGATTTGACGTCGGTTATCAGTTTTACCCGTGCAAACATTCCCGCCTTGATGCGGGTGTCTTTTCTGTTGAATGAAAGTTTTACACCCATAGTCCGTGATGTCTGATCGAGCACGGGGCTTATTTCGGAAATGGTAGCACGGAAGATTTCTCCCGGATACGCGTCAAAGCGGAGAACAGCTTCCTGACCAAGGCGTACCTTTGATACAAAGCGTTCCGGAACATTCATGGATACTTCCAGTGTTTCCATTTTGCTTACCTTTCCGACAGAAATCTGCTGTGATACCATGGATCCGTTGACTACGTTTATTGCGGTTATTGTTCCTGCGATAGGAGATTTTACCGGGCTGTGTTCGTAGTTCATGCCGGGGCGCGAAGGATCAACGTATGCAACTACCTGATTTTTTGTAACGGTGTCTCCTACGGAAACAAGTACCCGTGCAATTTTTCCGGCAGCGTCGGGTAGAATGTCCAGATTGCTTTTTGCCGCTACATCACCGCCGAATTCAAGGTAGTCGCTCAGTTCTCCCTTTGTCGCGGTAACGGTGGTTACTGCAAAAACCACTTTTGCTGTTTCATCTTCCTTGTTTTCTTCTTTCTTGTCCTTGCCGCATGATACTGCCAGTGTGGAAAAAAGCAGCAGTACGACGGTCAGGAAGTACCAGGCTCTGTTGTTCGTTTTCATATAGGACTCCTTGTATATCTGCATAATGGTCAAAATTTGGTGTTCAACGCTTTCTCCAGATCAAGCAGCGCTGAAAGATACTTGTATTTTTCTGCCAGAACGCCGAGCCGGGCTTCAATAAGCGTGGTTTCCGCGTCTTTCAGATCAAGATACTCAACTGTTCCCGCCCGGTAAGCCTGTTCGGTAAGGCGGTACGCTTTCTCCGCC